>CAJBIS010000489.1 GCA_903953195.1 uncultured Actinomycetes bacterium | reverse complement strand
GGTGCCGGCGCACTTCCCGAAGGACGAGTTCGCCCTCGCCCGGTTCGACGGCACGGCCCTCTACGAGCACGAGGACCCGAAGCGGGGCGAGCACCCCGACTGGGGCACGCTCGTGTTCAACCACGGGCGCACCGAGGTTCGGAACTTCCTGATCGCCAACGCCCTCTACTGGCTCGAGGAGTTCCGCGTCGACGGCCTGCGCGTCGACGCCGTCGCCTCGATGCTCTACCGCGACTACTCGCGGCAGCCGGGGGAGTGGATCCCGAACTCGTCGGGAGGTCGCGAGGACCACGAGGCGATCGCCTTCATCCGGGATCTCAACCGGGCCGTCGACGAGCAGCAGCCGGGGGCACTCGTCGTCGCCGAGGAGTCGACGTCGTGGTCGGGTGTGACCGCACCGGCCGACGACGGCGGACTCGGGTTCGGTCGCAAGTGGAACCTCGGCTGGATGCACGACACGCTGAGCTACTTCGGGCTCGACCCCGTGCATCGGCGCCACCATCACCACGACCTCACGTTCCCGATGGTGTACGCGAGCCACGAGCGATGGATCCTGCCGTTCAGTCACGACGAGGTCGTGCACGGCAAGGGCTCGCTGCTCACCCGCATGCCGGGCGACGACTGGCAGCGATTCGCGAACCTCCGGGCGCTGCTGGCGTGGCAGTGGTGTCACCCGGGCCGGCAGCTGTTGTTCATGGGTGGCGAACTCGCCCAGGCCCGTGAGTGGTCGCACGACCGCGAGCTCGACTGGGGCCTGCTGGCGGAGTCGTCCAACGACGGCGTCCGTCGACTCGTCGCCGCGCTCAACCACCTGCAGGTCGACGTCCCGGCGCTCTGGGTCGGTGACGACGACCCGCGCGGCACGTTCTGGTGGCTCGACGCGGATGACTCGGAGCACTCGGTGTTCGCGTTCTGTCGACGCGACCCGGACGACCCGGCGGGGTTCGCCGTCGTGGTCGCCAACCTGACGCCGGTGCCGCGCCACGGCTACCGCCTGGGGGTCCCGCTCGAGGGTCCGTGGGACGTGGCGTTCAACTCCGACGCCGTCGAGTTCGGCGGCAGCGGCCACGACGTGTCGCCATCCGACTCGACCCGGTTCGTGCCGGACCCGGCGACGCCGTGGCAGGGTCAGCCGGCCTCGTTGCTGCTGACACTGCCCCCGCTGTCGGTGCTCGTGCTCGTGCCGCGTTCGGAGTCGTGACCGCTAACGTGACCTGCGCACGACGAGGTCGCAGGCGGGCGCCTGTGACCGGTTCGCTCGAGGGGGCATCCGGATGAGCCGGCCGAGTGGCGCGGGAAGTGGAACCGACGACGATCTGGTGACGGTCGCAATCCCGGTCCGCAACGAGGCGCGCACCATCGAACGCTGTCTCGACTCGGTGCTGAACCAGACGTACCGGAACCTGCAGGTGATCGTCGTCGACGGCGAGTCGACCGACGACACGCAGCAGGTGGTGAAGCGGATCATCGCCGACGACCCGCGGGTCGAGCTGCTCGTCAACCCGAAGCGGATCGTCCCGAGCTCGCTGAACCTGGCGCTCGCCGAGGCCCGCGGCGTGTGGTGGGTCCGCAACGACGGACACTCGACGATCCCGCCGGACTACGTGGAACGGGCCGTGGCGCACCTGCGCACCGGTCGGTGGGGCGGCGTCGGTGGCCGGAAGGACGCGGTGGCGGACACCGACACCGGCCGTGCGGTGGCCGCCGCGCTGGGCTCGCCGTTCGGAGTCGGCAACAGCACCTACCACCACGGAACCGAGGAACAGGTCGTCGATCACATCCCGTTCGGGACCTACCCGATCGACGTGCTGCGCGAGCTCGGCGGTTGGGACGAGGACATGGTCACCAACCAGGACTACGAGTTCGACTACCGCGTGCGAGCCAGTGGTCGTGAACTGCTGTTCGACCCGGCCATGCGGATCGACTGGCGGTGCCCGGCGACCATCAAGGGGTTCTTCCGCCAGTACCGCCGCTACGGGCGCGGCAAGGTGAACACGCTCGTGCGACACCCTGAATCCGGTGCCGTGCGCCACTACGTGGCCCCCGCGCTCATCGCCGGGCTGGTCCTCGGGGTGCTGCTGCTGCCGTTCCGGCGGCTGCGCGTGCTGGCACTCGCGCCGTTCGCCGCCTACGGCGCGGCGGTCGTCGCGGTCTCGGCGCTCACGGCTCGGACGGTGCGCGGCCTCACGGCCCGGGTCACGCTCCCGGCGGCGTTCGCCGCGATGCACATCGGCTGGGGGCTCGGGTTCTGGCAGGAGTGGTTCCGCGTCGGTCGCGACGACGGTTGGACTGCTGCGCTGCGGCTGCTGCCGGGTCTCCGCTCGCTGCGACGCTGAGCCGTCGCCCGGAGGGCCGCTGCCGGCGGTACCTGAGCGACTTCCCGGAGTCCGTGCGGTGCGGCGACGGTCCGGCGGTCACCGGGAAGTACCTTCGGGCCGTGGACCCGACCACGACCACCACCTGCTTCCGGCACCCCGACCGCGTCGCGGGCGTGCGGTGCCAGCGTTGCGAGCGTCCGATCTGCCCGCAGTGCATGGTGCAGGCCTCGGTCGGATTCCAGTGTCCCGAGTGCGCCCACAGCGGGTCCCAGCAGGTGATCTCCGCCCGTCGGGTGTGGGCGCCGTCGTCGCAGGACGTGATCGTCGGCAAGGTGCTGATCGGGCTGAACGTGGCGGCGTTCCTGTTGGCGAGTCTCGCCGGTGGGTCGCTCGCACGGACCTCCGGTCCGATCTTCGAGCGGTTCGTCACGTGGGGGCCGCTCGTGGCCGACGGCGAGTGGTGGCGACTGGTCACCGGCGCCTTTCTGCACGGCGGCGTCCTGCACCTGATGATGAACATGTTCCTGCTCTGGCTGCTGGCCAAGGAACTCGAGCCGGCGCTCGGCCACGTGGGCTTCGCGCTGGTGTTCGCGGTGTCGGTCGTGGGAGGCGCGCTCGGCGTGATGCTGCTGTCGCCGAACGACCCGACGCTGGGCGCGTCCGGCGGCGTGTTCGGGCTGATGGGGGCGTTGATCGTGCTGCAGCTGCGAGCCCGTCAGAACCCGTGGAACAGCGGGATCGGCGGACTGGTCGTGGTGAACCTGATCCTCACGTTCACCATCCCCGGCATCTCGATCGGCGGCCACGTGGGCGGGCTGCTCGCCGGCGCGGCTGCGGGGGCGGTGGTGCAACCGAAGGCGTGGCCACAGACGACGGCGGGCATCAGGAACGGGTTCCTGGTGCTGATGTCCCTCGGGCTGGTCGTCGCAGCGGTGCTGGTGGCCGGGGCGCTGGCCACGGACCTGTCGTCGATCGGCGGCTGACCGGCCGACCGAGGGTCCGGTCGCCGTGTCGTCAGCCGTTCAGATCGTCAGTCGGTCGACCCCGACTCGCCGGCGACGTCGGCCGGACGGCGGGCCGACACGATCGACTGCAGGTTGATCAGATTCGTCCGCCAGACGTGCGCCAGGATCGGCTTGGCCACGGTGGCGCCGAGTGCGCCCCCCATCCACCACGGGAAGAACAGCTCCTCGGTCCAGATGAAGCGGGTGCGACGGCCGTCGTCGAGGGGGACGAGGCGGAACACGCCGGTGCCCGTCACCATGCCGACGTGCCGGACGCCCATCGCACGGGCTGGCTCCCACTCGGTGATCTCCATGTGGTCGGTGAGCCGGAACGGTCCGATCCTGGTGTCGCAGTCGAACGCCGTGCCCGTCCCGGACGTGTGGGGTGAGGTGAACCGGATCGCGACCGCGTCCTCCATCCACTCCACGTGGCTCCCGACGTCCTCGACCACCGCCCACACGTCGTCGGGCGAGGCGTCGAGTTCGATCTGGACGGTGAGTTCAGGCACGGTCTGAACCTACGGCGTGAGCCGACATGACGCCCACGCGTTGTTCGACCGGCCGGCGCGGCGCTCATCGGGCGGGTGACTCCGGTCACCGAGTTCGTCGTGGCGCGATGCATCGGGCCAACATGAGCCGGTGACTCCCCATGTGCGCCCCGTGCTCACCCCGGCAGATGAGCTCGCCCTCGGCGACATCCGACGTGACACCCGTCCGGTGCCGGTCGCCGGCATCCCCGGCCGGTACGTCCTCGATCTGCCCGAGGCGTGGCGGGTGTTCTACGCGTTCGGTGGCGCCACGATGGCAGCTGCGATCCGCGCCGCCATGTGCGAACTCGATCGCAACGATCTGTCGCTGTTGTCGGCGGACGCGACCTACTGCCAGGCGGTTCCGTGTGGGCCGATCGGCATCGAGGTCGAGATCATCCGGCAGGGTCGGAGCGCGGCACAGGCGCTGGCTCGCCTCTGGGCGCTCGACCCGGAGGACCCGGATCCGGCGGGACCGGT
>CAJBIS010000488.1 GCA_903953195.1 uncultured Actinomycetes bacterium | reverse complement strand
GTGGCGGATCACCACCGAACTCGCCCGCGGTGTCGAACCGCAGGTCGACGTGCTCACCGAGCTCAATCAGCTCAACATGGGCATCGGGTTCGGTCGGATCGCGCTCGACGGCGACGTGCTCGTCGCGGTCACCGAGGTGCGAGGTGATCAGCTCGACGCCCTCGCCGACACCGTGATCGGTCTCGCTCAGGAGGCCGCGGCGATCGGTCCGCTCGTCGGGTCGCTCGTCGCCCACGGGGATTCGGCGTGACCCTGGGTCAACGGCAACCCGGCACCGACCACAACCGGTCGGTGCCGCGGGTCGGACTCGTGCTGCCATTCGGAGTGCGGCGGCCCGAGGCGACGTCGCCCGATGGCATGTGGGAGACGGTGGCGCGGATCCCCGCCGTGCGGCCGACCCGTCCAAGTGATGAGCCGACGCTCGAACTGCCGGTCGTCCGGATCGACGGTGCCCCGGGTGTCGACGGTTCTGCGCCGGCGCCGATGGTGTTCGAGGACCCCGGGGTCGTGTCGTTCGCCCCCGAGGATGCTCGGGCGCACTCGTTCCGTCCGACGCTGGTGTCGTCACCCGGTGCGGCACCCGTCCCCGTCGACGAGGTCGCTGGGGACCGTGGCTCTGGAGCAGGTGGCGGTGGAGCGACTGGCGCGTGGTGGCTGGCCGCGGGTCACTCGGGTGGACGCGTGACGGTGATGCGGGCGGGGGACCGGTCCCGGAGCCTGCTCGCCACGCTCGTCGAGACGGCGCTCGAACTGCTCGTCGCGCTGTTGCGCCTGCTGCTCGACGGGGTGGCCGCGCTCTACAGGATCCTGCAGCGATTCGGGACCGCGGCGGTCATCGTGTCGATGGTGGTGCTGGCACTCCGGATGATCCCGTGGGGTGAGATCGCCTCGTTCGTGCAGTCCCTGAGCGCCCCGCCCTGACTGCATCGAGCGACTCGGTCAGCACGAACCGGTCACACGGCGCGTGTGCGCCGAGAGGTGTGGCGGGAGAGCGACGGTCAGTGGGTGCGGATGGCGTCGAGGGTCGACGTCGCCTCGAGGATGCGGGTCGCCGCCGAACCCAGTCCGTCGATGACCACGCGGCCGCCGTCGTGCTCGATGCCGTCACGCAGACGTGCGAGCAGTCGGAGGCTGGCGGCGTCGCGGAACTCGGCACTGGCGACATCGACGACCAGATCGGTGAGACCGGCGTGCACCAGCTGCTCCACGGCGATGGCGAAGTCCAGATCGTTCTCTCCGCCGATGAGCCCGGTGACGACCATGCGGCCGTGCCGACCGGCTCGGCCAAGATCCAGGACATCCGACTCGATCTCGAGCGATCGAGCGTGTTCCACGGTGTGCGTCGCAACCAACATGAGCATCTCCTTGTTCGCCTGCCGACAAGGACTTCGACGGGTTCGAGTCGATGCTGAAGAAATTTTCCGAATTGTTCGTTCGGCGCCTGGGCGGGCGGCCCGGCTGGCGTCAGGGCGTCTCGCAGGGACCGCCGGTGATCTGCCAGCGCTCGTCGTCGAGCGCCAGTGTGAACGAGGCGTTGCCCGAGCCGGCCGGAGCGCCCGGATCGGCGGTGAATCCGGGGATCTCGACCATGACATCGGCCTTGGTTCCGTCGCGGTTGAAGCTGATCGACACGTACGTCACCGACTGGCCGGAGCCAGCGATCGCGTCGGCGATGGACGAGGTGTCCTCGGCCAGACGGCTCAGCGCGTCGTCGCCGAGCGTGCACGGGTAGATCTCGGCGATCTCGTCAGGGGTGGCGTCGCCGAGACCGGTCACGTAGTCGATGAAGTTCCGCACCGACTGCTCGTCGTTCGCACGCCCGGTCGGGTAGCTCGAGGGCACGGCGCGCTCCGACGCCGAACCAAACGTGGTCGACGTTTCCGATTGCTGCGATGCGCCGTTGGACGAGTCGCTGAGGCCGCAGGCCGTGGCGGCCATGATCAGCGACGCAATGATGATGGCGGTCGGTGGTCGGAACATCGCCGGGTCCCTTCAGGGTGCCTGCGTGACCATGGTACGTGCGGGGTCGTGTCCGCACCGCAACCGGAACGTCGTGTCCCGCTTCCGAGGACGACCACGCAGCGGTGGGTGTCACACCCGCTCGACATGCTGCGTCCAGGTGCAGGCGCACCCGGTCCGGTCTGGTGCCGCCGAGCACACACGAATTTCTTGGAGGAAGGGAGGGAGCCGAGATGAAGGTCACGATCGAGATCGAGGTCGACGAGTTCGACGATTTCCTGGACGTCACGTTGGACGAGCTGATCGCCCGGCATGGCCAGCAGATCGCCACCTACCTGAGCGGTTTCCTGATCGGCGTCGGTCGGGTGACCACCGTCGACTCACGGGGCCGCTC
Source organism: uncultured Actinomycetes bacterium (assembly GCA_903953195.1). Classification (GTDB taxonomy): domain Bacteria; phylum Actinomycetota; class Acidimicrobiia; order Acidimicrobiales; family Microtrichaceae; genus SXMI01. Next base: position 2,977 of record CAJBIS010000488.1, on the reverse strand, counting down.
GAACGTCTGGCGCTTCTAGGCCGGGCTGGGCGTCGAGGCGGGTTCGCCCGGCTCGGACCGGAAACCGATCGGCCGGTCCGCGAACGTCGCGCCGACGAGTCCCTGGGAGTCACTGATCGTGATCGCCTCGGCCACCTGCCACGGCACCGACGTGATGATGTCAGCGCCGACCGTGCTGGCTCCCCAGCAATCTGCTCGCCCGGTGTCCACGAAGCTCTGGTGCCAGTCGATCAGCGCCAGGCGCCACAGGATCCGCTTGGTCGCTGGGCTCGCGGGCGGGGCGTCTCGGCGTCGCCGGTACTCGACCGCCGGTGCCGCATTCGTGAGGTCGTCGGCGACCTCGAGCAGCTGCTCGGTGGCGCGGTCGATCACCGACTCGACGACGAGCGCCTCGAGTGAGCCGGGCGCGAGCTGGGTTCCTGCGAGTCGCCGGGCCAGAACACCGCTCGCCGTGCCGGGTGCCGGCCGTCGCGACCACTCGGGCTGCGTGCGCAGCTCTGGCAGTCCCTTCCAGTGCAGATGATCGATGACCGGAATGAGCCCGACGGTCTGCTGTTCGGGCGAGATGCTGGCGGCGAGCTCCGTGACGATCCGGCGGGTGCGCTCGCTGAGCCGTCCGGCGATCGGGCGGAGCGACGGGGAGCCGAGACGTGTGGCGGCGATGGCTCCGGCGGTCTGCAGACAGCGCCGTTCGACCGGTCCGTCCGGGGCGACGGCCGAGTCGATCTCACCCCGGAGCGTTCCGAGTTCATCGGACACCGCGCCCGCGAGGCGGTCGGCGAGTTCCCGTACCGACGGGACGAGCACGTCGGCGCTGTCGACCTGTTCGACGAGTCGCAGTACCTCGCAGGACGCCACCACCCACGCCACGCTGCCGTGCGCGCCCGACCGCACGGTGTCGCTGTCGGTGAGCGCCACGGCGTCAGCTCGTGCGTCGAGCAACGTGATGATGCACGGCGTGGACACCGCCCAGTTGCACCAGTGGCAGTCGAGGATGTCGCGGTGCCGCATCGAGCACTCGGGGAGATGGTCGATGAGGCGGAGCGGCCCGTCCGGGCTGGAGCGGTCGAGGAGCGTGTGGTTCACCGGTCACCTCCGACTCTCACGGGGGTGATGCCGGGGCCTGAGGGCATCGGGATCGCATCGTCGAGGATCACCGGGATCAGCGTGGTGCCGGCGGGCGCCTCGTCGGGCCACGGCGTGTACCCGTCGGTGAGCACGACGATGATGCTCGGTCGCGGTCGACCTGCGGCTGCAGCATCGATCCCGACGCGCATGTCGGTCCCGCCGCCACCGCGGAGCGCCAGATCGCCGAGGCGTCGGACCCGCTGGGGCCGTGCGGCGTCGACGTCGCACACGATGACGGTCAGCGAGGTCACACCGGTGCGTCGCAACATGCCGTTGATCTCGGTCACGGCAGCGTCGAGCAGTGGGCGTTCCATGGACGCCGACGTGTCGACCACCACGGCCACCTCGGGCGACTGGTGACGGAGCCCGGGACGGGGGAAGTCGGGCCGGGAGTCGGCGCGGCGGTCCGGCCGGGTCCAGTCGGGCGCGCCGCGGCTGGTCACGGAACGTGCCGGGCGGCCGAGCGCGCCACGGAGCAGTTGGCGCCACGGGACCTGCGGATCCAGCAGGTCGCGTGCCCAGAGCACGAGTCCGGGCGAGACCCGGTCGCCACGGTCGGCGGCTGTCACGACATCGTGAGCGACCGCCCGGCGGATCGCGGTCGCATCGACGTCGTCGACACCATCGACACCCGAGTCCGCGGGCTCGTCCGACGTCTCGACCGGAGCGGGCGCGCCACCGGATCCGCTGCCGCAGGTCTCGTGATCCCGGGCGTCCCGGTCGTCGAGCAGACGCCGGAAGTACTGCTCCTCGAACCCCCCGTCCGGCGCGCCGAGGTGGCGGGGAAGGATCGGGTCGGGGAGCGGCAGGTGCTCGCCGACGAGATCGTCGTTGATCGCGGCGTCGGCGGCGAGATTCCAGAGTCGATGGGTGCTGCCGTCGACGTCGAGCCGAGCGGCGCGTTCGTGATGGTTGCGCACGACATGGTGGGCCTCGTGGAGGAGCACCGCCGCCGTGGCCTCGACGCCCCAGCGTCGGGCCTGCTCCATGTCGACGTACACCCGCCAGTGCCGGTCGACGGCGAAGGTTCCGTAGCCGGGGGCGTCGACCGGGACGAGCGAGAACACCGCAGATGCCAGATACGGCTGGAGCCGAGCGGCGCGCAGGCGCGCCGCGGCGAACAGGTCACTGTCGGCCCGGGCGAGGGGAGGGAGGCGGGTGGCGGTCATGGTGGTGCGGCGTCAGACCAACTGTGCAGCCCGGAGAATCGGGGCGAACGTCGCAGCCGCTGCCGGCGCCGGCCATCCGGGTTCACGGAGTGCGATCAGCGAGTCGGCGGCGATCGCGGCCACGTCCGCTCGGCCACTGGTGCACGCCACCTGCAGCACGTCCCACGCCGCGTTCCATCGATCGCGGGTGCAGTCGCCGGCGACGGCGGTGCTCACCGATGCGAGCGCCGCGAGCAGCAGGTCGGTGCGAGCGTCCACCTCGAGCAGATCGGGGTGCGTCAACAGCAGTTCGGGGTCGGGGAGGTCGGCGGACTCGGCGAATCGCAGGAACTCGATCGCGGGCCCGTGACCGACGAGGCCGCCGACGAGCAGCCGGAGCACCTCGCCGTCAGCGCCTGCGGCCTCGGCGGCGGCAGCAGCTCGATGGGCCTGATCCCAGGTGCGAGGAGACGGCCAGGCACGGCCCTGCGCCACGACATCATCGGGCACGCTGCGCAGGACCGACGGCCGCGCGCTGATGAACCCGGCGAGGAGCGCTCGCCACCGCGTCGCGTGTGTCGTCCACGACTCGGGTACCCGCGGAATGGGCTGCGCCGACCATCCGTGCAGCATGCCGGTCACCCATCCGGCAGTGGTGGCCTCCCACTCGAGGTGGCAGAAGCGGTTCGCGAGCGGCGGCG
>CAJBIS010000487.1 GCA_903953195.1 uncultured Actinomycetes bacterium | reverse complement strand
GCTTTCGCCGGCGGAGCTGCGTGCCGCGGTGTCGCTCGTGTTCCAGGAGAGCTACCTGTTCGCGGACTCGATCGTCGACAACATCCGGATGGAGCGCGACCTCACTGATGACCAGGTCGACTCGGCGCTCGAGCGGGCCCGGGCTGCGGCATTCGTGCGGCAGCTGCCCGACGGTGACCGCACGGTCGTGGGGGAGCGGGGCGTGACCCTCTCCGGTGGCCAGCGTCAGCGGGTGGCGCTGGCGCGGGCGCTGGCGGGTGAGCCCCGGGTGCTGATCCTCGACGACGCCACCTCCGCGGTCGACCCGGTGATCGAGTCCGAGATCCTGGGCGGGCTGCGGCAGGGGTCCACGACCATGCTCGTGGTCGCGCACCGGTTGTCGACGATCCTGCTCGCCGACCGCGTCGTGTTCGTCGACCGTGGCCGGGTGCGGGCGCAGGGCACCCACGAGGCCCTCCTCGCCGATCCCGACTACGCCGCACTCGTCACCGCGTACGAGGACGACGAGCAGGTCGACCATGACGCCCACTTCGGTGATCCCGAACTCGATGCCGCCGTGGGCGATGCGAGTGACATCGCCGTTGGCGATGCGAGTGATGGTGGAGACCATGGTTGATCCCATGCCGGCGTCGCCCGACGACGACGCCCCGCCGATGACGGCCACGCAACTGCTGCGGCTCGGCCTCCAGCGCACGCCGGAGCTCCGACAGGGCTTCGCCATCTCGTTGTCGTTCGCGTTCGTCATCGCGCTCGGCCGCCTGGTCATCCCGATCGCCATCCAGCAGATCCTCGACAAGGGCATCTCGACGACGGACCCGGACTGGCCGTTCGTGGTCTGGACGTGCGCCGGCGCAACGGTGGTGCTGATCGGCCTCACCGTGCTCAACCGCCTCACGTTCATGCGGCTGATGGGCACGGCGTCCGAGGTGCTCTACGGGCTGCGCACCCGGGCCTTCGCCCACGTGCACCAGCTGAGTCTGGCGCACCACAACGAGGCCAAGAAGGGCGTGCTGGTCGCCCGGGTCACCTCGGACATCGAGACGCTCGCGCAGTTCGCGTCGTGGGGTGCGGTGTCGTGGGTGGTGAACGTGACGATGATCATCGTGTCGCTCGGCGCGCTCGCCGTCTACAGCTGGCAGCTCGCGCTCGTGGTGCTGCTCGTGTTGTTGCCGGTGATCCCGATCATGCGCCTCGTGCAGCGCCGGCAGCTGCGGGCCTACGACGATCTGCGCACCACGGTCGGCGACACCCTGTCGGGCCTGTCCGAGATGGTCGGCGGCATCCGGGTGGTTCGCGGTTACGGCGCTGCGGCGGCCAGCCGTCGTCGGATGCGTCGGACCATCGAGGCGCAGTACCGCTCGCAGCTCCGGGCCCGGTTCTTCTTCGCGATCATGTTCCCGGTCTCCGACGTGTTCAGCGGCCTCGCCCTCGCCGCGGTCGTCGGCATCGGCGTGTGGTGGGGGCCGGAGTGGGGGCTGGCCGCCGGCACGCTCGTCGCCGCGCTGTTCCTCACCAACCTGGTCGTGCAGCCGGTCGCCGAACTCGGCGAGATCCTCGACCAGACGCAGACGGCGCTCGCGGGCTGGGGCAAGGTGCTCCGACTGCTCGACGAACCCGTCGAGGTCGTCGAGCCCGAACCCGGTGTGACACTGCCGACGGGCCCGTTGGACATCTCGCTGCGCAACGTCGACTTCGCCTACGAACCCGGCCACCCGGTGCTGCGTGACGTCACGCTCGACCTTCCTGCCGGCATCAACGTCGCCGTCGTCGGCGAGACCGGGTCCGGCAAGACGACCACCGCGAAGCTGCTGTGCCGACTCGCCGACCCGACCGCCGGACAGGTGATCGTCGGCGGCGTCGACCTGCGTGACGTCGCCCGGTCGTCTCGGTCATCGGCAATCCGGCTCGTCCCCCAGGACGGGTTCCTGTTCGACACCGACGTCGCCAGCAACGTGCGCATCGGTCGCCTCGACGCCACCGATGACGAGATCGAGGCCGCGTTCGACGCGCTGGGGCTTCGGTGGTGGGTCGACGGGCTCGCCGACGGCATCCGCACGCCGGTGGGCGAGCGGGGCGACTCGCTCTCCGTCGGTGAACGGCAACTGGTCTCGCTCGCCCGGGCGCAGCTCGCGGACCCGGGACTGCTGATCCTCGACGAGGCCACGTCGTCGGTGGACCCCGAGACCGAGCGGGCACTCGCCGAGGCGCTGGCGAAGCTGGCTTCGGGTCGCACTACGCTCAGCGTGGCCCACCGTCTGTCGACCGCCGAGGTGGCCGATCTGGTGGTCGTGTTCGACGCCGGACGGGTCGTCCAGCAGGGATCGCACGCCGAGCTGCTGGCACAGGGCGGCGTGTACGGCCGGCTGTACGAGTCCTGGCTGGGCAACACCCGCGCCGCCTGAGCGGGCGGTCCCGGTCGGGTTTTTCGCCGGTCGACCCGGCGCCCTAGGGTCGCATCGCCCGTTCGCCGTCCCGGGAGGATCCCATGGCCAAGTCACCCCTTCGTGTTGCCGTCACCGGTGCAGCCGGTCAGATCGGCTACTCGCTGCTCTTCCGGATCGCGAGCGGCGCGATGCTCGG
>CAJBIS010000486.1 GCA_903953195.1 uncultured Actinomycetes bacterium | reverse complement strand
TGAGCTGAATCACGGTCGCGATGGGGTAGAACTTCGTCGTGACCACTGATGCGGCGCTCGATGAGCGTGACCTGTTCCTGTTGACGGCCGCGCTCGTCGACGTCCCCTCGGTGAGCCACGCCGAGGGTCTGCTCGTCGATCTGCTCGAGGCCCAGTTGCGGACGCTCGACCATCTCGAGGTCACCCGGCTGGGCGACAACCTGGTTGCTCGCACCGACCTCGGGCGTGAGCTCCGGGTCGTCCTCGGCGGCCACACCGACACGGTGCCCGTCAACGACAACCTGCCGTCACGGATCGAGGGCGACACGCTCTGGGGCGTGGGCTCGGCCGACATGAAGGGCGGGCTCGCGGTCATGTTGGAGCTCGCCCGGCGTCACACCGAACCGGCGGTCGACGTCACGTACGTTCTCTACGCACGCGAGGAGGTGGCCGCGGACCACTCGGGTCTCGGTGAGCTCATGTCCGAGCGGCCGGACCTGCTCGTCGGGGACCTCGCGATTCTGGGCGAGCCCACGACCGGTGACGTCGAGGCCGGATGTCAGGGTGTGATTCGACTGCGCGTCACGTTCACCGGGGCACGCGCCCACACCGCCCGCGCCTGGATGGGGCGCAACGCCATCCATCGTCTGGGCGATCTCCTCGTGGCGCTCGAGGTGTTCGAGCCGCGCCAGCCGGAGATCCTCGGCTGCCACTTCCACGAGGCCCTGCAGGCCACGCACGTCGAGGCTGGTGTCGCCGGCAACGTGGTCCCGGATCGTGCCGAGATCCAGATCGCCCACCGGTTCGCTCCGGATCGCAGCATGGATGAGGCCGAGGCGTGGGTGCGTTCGTTCCTCGCTCCGTATCTGACCGACGGTGACACCATCGAGGTCGTCGATCGGTCGCCCGCCGCGTGGCCGGCCGTCGATCACCCCGCGGTGGCGGCGCTCGTGGAACGTCACGGCCTCGAGGTGCGGGCGAAACTCGGCTGGACCGATGTGGCGCGTTTCGCCAGCCACGGCGTGCCGGCGGTGAACCTGGGGCCCGGGGACTCGACGCTGGCGCACACCCAGCACGAGCGGCTGGAACGAGATCATCTGGAGCGTACGTTCGTGGCGCTCGACGACCTGTTGACGAATGGAGTGTGAGGAGTGAACTCGATGGCTGACGGTCCGCGTCCTGCGACGACCGAGGAGTTCGCCGAGATGTTGAGCGAGCTGCGTGGCCGGGACGGGTACCTCGACCCGGCGGCGTACGGTCTGGGCATCGCCACCATCTCGGTGGCCGACGGCACCGTGCTCGACACGTGGTTCGCGTCGGTGAACCTCGGCGAGAACCTGGGGGCCGCCGCCCTCGTGGCCGAGGTCGCCGGAGCGGCTGGCGGGTCGGCGACGACCGTGCTCGACGACGCCGCGCTCGACGAGGTGCTCGCCCGGGCCGGCGTGTTCGCCGGTGAGCTCGACGACCACCCCAACCTGGCGGTCACCGCTGGCCTGCGTGGCGCCGCTCGGACCCACGACGTCCTCCCGACCCGACAGATGGTGGTGTTCACGGCGATCGAGGATCTGTCCGCACCGCCGGTCGACGCGCACGACGCCTACCTCCGACTGCACCTGCTGTCGCACCGTCTGGTCGTGCCGCACGGTCTCGACCTCGACGGGGTGTTCGGCCTGCTCGCGAACGTGGCGTGGACGTCCCTCGGGCCATGTGATCTGGGCTCACTCCCGATGGTTCGGCTGCGCTGCCGTTCCGAGGGTCGGGCGCTCGAGGTGCTCGGCGTCGACAAGTTCCCGCGGATGGTCGACTACGTCGTCCCGTCCGGTGTGCGGATTGCGGACGCCGACCGCGTCCGGTTGGGGGCCCACCTGGCCGAGGGCACGACCGTGATGCACGAGGGGTTCGTGAACTTCAACGCCGGAACGCTCGGCCCGGCGATGGTCGAGGGTCGCATCAGCGCCGGTGTCGTCGTCGGCGCGAACTCCGACCTGGGCGGCAGTGCGTCGATCATGGGCACGCTGTCGGGTGGCGGGAAGGAGGTCATCGCCGTCGGCGAGGACTGCCTGCTGGGCGCCAACTCGGGTCTCGGCATCTCGCTCGGCGACCGGTGCGTCGTCGAGGCCGGCCTCTACGTGACCGCCGGGACCGTCGTCACCCTGCCCGACGGCACGGCCGTCAAGGCCCGCGAACTGAGTGGCGCGTCGGATGTGTTGTTCCGCCGGAACTCCACGACCGGTCGTGTCGAGGCGATGCCACGGGCCGGCACGTGGTCCGAGGGACTGAACGCCGCGCTCCACGCCAACTGAGTCGGTGGGGCGCTGTCTGCTCAGAGCTTGCGCAGCACCGTCACGACCTTGCCGAACACCTGAACCTCGTCGGGCGCGAACACCATCGGCTCGAGGCGTTCGTTGGCGGGGAGCAGCGTGACCTTGTTGTTCTTCCGGGTGAACGTCTTGATGGTGGCCTCGTCGCCGGGGATGCCGGCCACGACGATGTCGCCGTTGCGGGCCTCGGTCTGCACCCGGGCGACCACGAAGTCGCCGTCGAGGATCCCGGCGTCGATCATGGAGTCGCCGCGTACCCGCAGCATGAACAGTTCGCCGTCGCCGGTGAAGTCCGCGGGGAGCGGCACGAGCTCCTCGACCTGCTCCTGGGCGAGCACGCCGGTGCCGGCGGCGACGTCGCCGACGTGGGGGACGTGGCGGGTGGGGCGCCGCTCGGCAGTGGTGCCGCTCGCCGTGTCGGCCGTGACCTCGATCGCACGAGGCTTGGACGGGTCGCGTCGCAGGTAACCGAGCCGCTGGAGCGTGTGCAGGTGACTGTGCACCGTGGAGGGGGAGGCCAGACCGACCGCCTCACCGATCTCGCGGACCGACGGCGGGTAGCC
>CAJBIS010000485.1 GCA_903953195.1 uncultured Actinomycetes bacterium | reverse complement strand
GGCCAGGAGTCCGTGTGGGACTTCCCTCGCCCACCCCGGGTCGAGCCCGTCGCCGAGGAGTTGGGCGTCGTCGTGGTCGACGAGCACGGCATCGAGCACGTGGTCGCCCGGACGACACGGGGACTCCGGGTGGTCGAGACCTCGCAGGCACCCGCGTACTACCTCCCGATCGACGACGTCGACGCCGCGCTGATCCGACCGAGCCGGACCCGGACCTTCTGTGAGTGGAAGGGTCAGGCGTCGTACGTGGACGTGGTGGTCGACGGACGGGTGATCCCTGACGCAGCGTGGACGTACCCGTCGCCGACTCCCGCGTTCGCGGCGATCGCCGGGCACCTGGCGTTCTACGCGGCGCGGGTCGATCGTTGCTGGGTCGGTGACGACGTGGTCAGCCCCAACGACGGCGACTTCTACGGCGGCTGGATCACCCCACGGGTCGTCGGCCCGTTCAAGGGTGGACCGGGCACACTGGGCTGGTGAGGATCCGTGCGCTCGCCGTCTTCGAGCGGGTCGTCTACAACGCAGTGCTCGTCGACGCGGGCCGACCGGAGCGCCCGGTGCTCGAGGTCGATGCGCTCCTCCGTGACGGCGACGCCGACGGACCGATCCTGCTCCCCGTCCCGCAGCTCATGGCGATGCTCGGCGGTCCCGACCGGGCCGACGGCGTGATCCGGACACTGCAACAGAACGGCCGCCTGGTCCGCCACGACGACGTGATGCACGTGTCGTTCCCCACCTGGGAGTTCACACCCGACGACTGATGGTCGTCAGCCGCCGGCCGAGGGCGCGCTCGACGGTGCATTCAGCGGGACGCTCGGCGGGGCGTCCGGCAGGACCTCGGCGCCGGGGGCCGCCGGCCCGCCGACGTCACTCGGACGTGAGCGCAGGAACCCGGGCACCGCTGCCGCAGTGCAGCCCAGGTCGACCGCACTCGAGCCATCCACCGGCGCGGTGCCGAACGCGGTGGCGACCGGTTCGGCGACGCACGGCACCCAGTAGGCGTCGACGATCGGTCGACCGGCGGCCTGCGCCGCGGCGACGACCACCGGATCGAGGCGGAGTCGGACCTCGAGGGAGCCGACGGCGTCGACGGTCACGTCGCCACGCATCGGCCGGAACTCACCCGAGACATCGGTGAGGGTGTAGGTCAGGTGCTGCACCGGGAGCTCGCCGAGTCGACCGTCGGTGACATCGACCTGAACCCGATCCAACGAACCGGTCGTGAGTGCGGCGAGCACCGACGGACGCCACGCCGAACCACCCACGTCCGCGGTGATCGAGCCCGTCACACCGGCGGCCCGGAGTCGATCCTCGATCTGCGACGCCGCCGTGCGACGGCCCACCGTCTCCGCCACCATCAACGCCACGACGACGAGCCCGAGCAGCGCCACGGCGATCACCGGCCCGCGGTGTCGACGCCGCGACGCGCCGGAGGTGGAACTCAGAGGACGCCGACCTCGGACAGCGCCGCCGACGGCTCAGCGACCATGCCCACGTAGAACGGGCCGAACTCCCCGTAGAGCGCCGAGGCCTGATCGAACCGCATCGTGTAGACGACCGCCTTCACGTCGTCGGGGTGCACGCAGAACAACGTCACGCCCCACTCGTAGTCGTCGGTGCCGGTCGAACCCGTGACCACCTGCTGGACGCGACCCGCGAACTGTCGGCCCGACGCGCCGTGCTCGTACATGAGCTCCTTGCGCTCGTCGTACGGGAGCGTGAACCAGTTCGCCCCGACGTCGCGCTTCTTCGACATCGGGTAGAAGCAGAACGCCGGCTTGCCCTCGGGCGGCAGCACCGGATGGAGCCGGGCCTGCTTCATCTCGTCCGGGACGCCCTGGGCGTACTCCGAGGTCTCGGTGAGCGACACGTAACTGTCGACGAGTTCGAGTCCGGCCTGGACCAGGGCGGTCTGCAGGCGACGGAGGTGCCACTGGTCGGCGGCGAGCGCCATGAACGCGAGGTCGGCCTTGTGACCGAGCATCGCCGCAGTGACCACCTGGTCGCCGCGGGCCTCGGCGTCCTTGATCGCCGTCAGCACCGCCTCCCGCTCGGTGAGCGGACCCACCTTGACGAACAGGTGGACCACTGCGACTCCCTCGGAGGGGGTCGACGGTTCGATCGGTTCCGGAGACGAGGCCATGCGCCGAGTCTAGGGAGCGGGCCGGGAGCCGCCCGATCGCCCGAGCGGGACCACCTCGACGACCGCCTGGTAGCCGGGGATCCGCGAGCCGGGCTCACGATGCTCCGGGGCGGCCGGCAGGAGCACGTTGCCCTCGGGCCAGTGCACCTGCAGGCTGCGACGCGGCAGCCGACTCAGGTGCACCACACCCCGGAACTCGCCCACGTCGGAACGCAACAGCACCGGGTCACCGTCCGCGAGTCCGAGCGCCGATGCATCGGACTCGTCGAGGTAGACCGCGTCCCGGACCGCACCGGTGAGCGGGTCGGTCTCGGACCACACCATCGAGTTGAACTGTTTGCCGCGTCGGGTGGTCACCAGGAAGCGGCCCTCCGGCAGGTTCCGTTCGGGGGGTTCCAGCGGCGAGAATCGGGCCCGCCCGGTCGACGTCGGGAACCGGCCATCGGAACACAGGTGGCGCCCGCCCCACTGCCCGGCGTCACCCGTGCGGCCCAGCGGCTCGATCCCGGCGTACATCGGAACCACTCGCGCGATCTCGGCGCGCAGCGCCCGGTTGTCGTCCCAGTCGAACGCCGCGGTCAGTTCGGGCCGCACGGCTGC
>CAJBIS010000484.1 GCA_903953195.1 uncultured Actinomycetes bacterium | reverse complement strand
TTCCCAGCGGATCTGGTTCAGCAGTTCGAACGCCACCTGGTTCACGAAGTTGCGCTTCCACAGGGCGTCGAAACCCCACGCGCCGAACGCTGCGAGCAGCGCACCGAGCAGACCGTGGACCAGCCCCTCCACCACGAACGGCAGGCGGATGAACGAGTTGCTGGCGCCCACCAACCGCATGACCTCGATCTCACGTCGACGGGCGAACACGGCGGTCCGGATGGTGTTGAAGATCAGCAGCACCGACGCCCCGATCAGTACGGCACCCACGATCAGCACCCACGTGTTGAGCGTCCGCACCGACCGTTGGACCTGTCGGGCGTACTCGGCGGCGTACTCCACCCGGAGCACGCCCTCCTTGGCCTCGAGCGTCGTCCCGAGCGCCGAGACCACATCGGCATCGGTCGACGACGGTTTGATGCGGAAGCTCTGCGGCAGGTCCTCGGGCGTGATCGTCGAGATGAGGTCGGGCTGCTCCTTGAACAGGCGCTTGAACTCCTCGTACGACTTCTGCTTGTCGAAGAAGTCGACCTCCTTGACCTGCGGGCTGTTGTCGAGCTCGCGGCTCACGGCGTCGATCTGCTCGGCGGTCGCCGCCGGATTCATGTAGACGAACAACTGCACGTCGGAGCGGAGCCCCAGGAAGCTGTTGTTGATGCCCTGACCGATCAGGTAGCTCGCCGCCACCAGCGCCAGCGACACCGCGACGGTGAGGATGGCCGCGAAGGTCAGCGTGAAGTTGCGGGCCAGGTTGGACCCGGTCTCCTTGAGGACGTAGTCGATGCGAATCGCCATCTCAGCTCACTCGTAGACGCCGCGGGCCTGGTCGCGCACCACGCGGCCCCGGTCGAGTTCGATGACCCGCTTGCGCATCGTGTCGACGATGCCGCGGTCGTGGGTGGCCATCACCACGGTGGTGCCCGTGCGGTTGATGCGATCCAGCAACTTCATGATGCCGACCGAGGTGGCCGGGTCCAGGTTGCCGGTCGGCTCGTCGGCCAGCAGGATCAGCGGCCGGTTCACGAACGCCCGGGCGATCGACACCCGCTGCTGCTCGCCGCCCGACAGCTCGTCGGGCATGTTGTCGGACTTCTTGGCGAGACCGACGAGCTCCAGGATCTGCGGCACCGCCTCGCGGATGTGCGAGCGGGGGCGGCCGATCGCCTCGAGCGCGAACGCCACGTTCTCCGACACCGTCTTGGTGGGGAGCAGCTTGAAGTCCTGGAACACGCTGCCGATGTTCCGGCGCAGGTACGGGACCTTGTAGCCCGGCAGTTCGGCGATGTCCTTGCCGGCGACGAAGATCTGGCCACGCTCCGGCTTCTCCTCACGGTTCAACAGGCGCAGGAACGTGGACTTGCCCGAGCCGGACGGGCCGACGAGGAACACGAACTCGCCCTTCTCGATGTCCACCGAGGCGTCACGCAGGGCGACCATCTCGCCCTTGTAGATCTTCGTGACGTTGTCGAGCTTGATCACGCGGTGCCTTCCGACGGTGCGTTGAGGTTGCGGAGTGACGCGCCACCGGACCACGGCGACGACGGGGATCGGGGGTCCCGGACGTCACGACGTTAGCCCCCACCACCGCCCAACTGGCGGCACTGCCGACGGGTCAGTCGCCCCGCTGGGCGTTGGACCGCTGCCAGGCGAGGAACGCCTCCATGAGGCCGTCCAGGTCGCCGTCGAGGACGGCGTCCGGATTGCTCAGCTCGAGGCCGCTGCGCAGGTCCTTCACCTGTTGGTACGGCTGCAACACGTAGTTGCGGTCCTGGCTGCCGAAATCGACCGCCGAGGACTCCCCCGTGATGGCCGCCAGCTGATCCCGGCGCTTCTGGTGCTCGAGCTCCAGCAGCTTCGACTTCAGCATCGCCATCGCCCGGTCCTTGTTCTGGTGCTGTGAGCGCTCGTTCTGGCAGCTCGTCACCAGACCGGTGGGCAGGTGGGTGATGCGGACGGCGGAGTCGGTCACGTTGACGTGCTGGCCACCCGCACCGGACGACCGGTACACATCGATGCGCAGTTCCTTGTCGTCGATCACGATCTCGTCGTCGACGTCGTCGAGGAACGGCGTCACCTTCACCGACGCGAAGCTGGTCTGACGACGGGCGTTGTTGTCGAACGGCGAGATGCGCACCAGCCGGTGGACCCCGTGCTCGGAGCGCATCCACCCGTAGGCGTTGCGGCCCTTGATGATGAACTCCGCCGACGAGATGCCGGCCTCGGTGCCCTCGTGCACGCTGTCGAGTTCGACGTCGAAGCCACGACGCTCCGCCCAGCGCACGTACATGCGCAGCAGCATCTCGGCCCAGTCCTGCGCGTCGACGCCACCGGCACCGGAGTTGAGCTCGACGAGCGCGTCTCGGTCGTCGTACTCGCCGGTGAACAGCGCCCGGAGTTCCAGACCGGTGAACTGGGTCTCGAGCGACTCGAGCTCGCCCACGATCTCCGGCTCGAGCGACTCGTCGGACTCCTCGCGGGCCAGCTCGGCGAGTGTCTCGGCATCGTCGATCCGGCTCGCCATCCGGT
>CAJBIS010000483.1 GCA_903953195.1 uncultured Actinomycetes bacterium | reverse complement strand
CCGCCGCGGCTGGTGGGGCCGGATCGGGCGGTTGCGGCCGCGGCGTTCGGGTTGGGGCGCGATCGGCTCCTGGCGGTGCTGCCCGTGCTGCAGACCGCCACGCTGCCGGCGTCGTTGCACGGACACGACCGCGACGAGCGCAAGCGCATCGCCAAGGAACTCGAGTCGCTGCGTGCGACGGCAGCGCACGCGGTCGACGTCGAACCGCCACGTCTCAACGAGCTCCACCGCATCTCGGGCTCAACGCTGTTGCTCGTCATCGGCACGTTCCTCGGTGTCGCTGCGCTGCTCACGCAGGTCGGCGATCCGGCGACGCTGTGGGCGACCATGTCGCAGGCCAGCCCCCAGTGGATCGTGCTGGCCATCGTCATCTCGCTGAGTACGAACCTCGCGACCGCCGTCGCGTTGATGGGCAGCGTCCGGATCCGCATCCCGCTCGCTCGCACCACCGAGCTGCAGCTGTCGCTCACCTTCGCGAACCTGGCGATCCCCTCGATCGGCGGCCTCGCGGCCCAGGTTCGGTACCTGCAGAAGCAGGGCGTCGATCTGGCTGGCGCCGTGGCGGCTGGTGGCATCGTGTCGGGTGTCGCGAACGTGGTCGTGACCAGCACGGTGTGCCTGATCGCGCTGTTCCTCTCGCCGATCTCGCTGCACACCGAGTCGCTGTCGCCGTCATCGCTGTTCGGTCTGCTGCTCATCGCTGCGGTGGTGATCGGCGTGGTCTCGGCGATCGTGTTCGGCATCCCGGCGATCCGCAGGCGTGTGGTCGAACCCGCACAGAGTGCGTGGGGCGTCATTCGCGACGTGGCCAGGTCGCCACGCCAGTTCGCGCAGCTGGTGCTCGGCTGGGCGGGCAACGCGCTGCTGTACGCCGCGGTGCTCTACAGCTGCGTCGCGGCGTTCGGTCCACCGGTGAACTACTGGACGATCCTGCTCATCAACACGGGTGTGTCCACGCTGGCGTTCGCGGTCCCGATCCCGGGTGGCTCGACCGCCGTGTCCTCCGTCGGTGTGGCGGGGGCGCTCACGGCGGCGGGCGCCAGTCAGGACGTGGCCGTGGCCGCGTCGCTGGCGTACCAGGTGACGGCGACGTTCCTGCCGGCGGTGCCGGGTTGGGTGGCATTCCGCGATCTGCTCGACCGCGACTACCTCTGAACGGGACGTCTGGCCCGACCGATCCGCTCAGCTGAGCGTGCCGCGCAGGATGCTCTTGCCGGAGTGCGAGGTGTCGCCGTCGTCGACCTCTTCGGAGATGTCGACGACGGGGAACGACGAGGTGTCGACACCGGCGGGGACCGGCACGTCGATCTGGCCGGAACTCGCCGTGAACTTCTTCAGCGACTGCGGGTTGCTGCCGTCAGGGGCCAGCAACCACAGCTCGTAGAAGTCCTGGCGCTCGGCCGGCGACAGGTTGCTGACGTCGACGACGACGTGGAGGCCGTCGGCTCGCTGGACGAGCTGTGCCGAACCGGCACCGCCGCCTGCGAGGAGTCCGAGGTCGGTCGAGGCCACGAGTTCCGTGCCGCCGGTCGACGTCCGGTTCACGACGAGTGCGCCGACGGCCACGACCACGAGCACCGCAGCGGCGGTCGCCATGAAGTAGCGGCTGAGGTTCCGGTTCCGGCGGGATTCGAGCGAGGTGACCGTCGCCTCGGCGCCCCCACCCACGGAGGTGTCGGCGGTTGCGGTCTCGTCGCGGAGGCGGGCGACGATCTGGTCCCACAGGTCAGCGGGCGGGTCGTCGGTTGCCACGTCCTCGGGCGTCGTCGCCGACAGGATGACGGCGATCTGCTCGAAGGCCGCACGCTCGGCGGCGTCGTCGGTCAGTTCGTCAAGCTCGAGCCGCATCGAAGCCCTCCAGGTTGCGACGGAGGCGCTCCAGGCCCCGCCGGATGTCGCTCTTCACGGTACCGAGCGGCTGGTTCGTCCGCTCGGCGATCTCGGTGTGGGTCAGGTCCTCGAAGAACGCCAGCTCCACCATCTGACGTGCCCGCTCCGGCAGATGCTGCAGCGCGTCGGTCAGCAACATGCGCAGTGCGAGGTCATCGGCGTCGGTCGGGTCGTCGGCGACCTCGGGTGCGTGCTCGTCGACGAGTTGCGGGCGGCGGGCCCGAGCCCGGGTGGCATCGATCGCCTTGAACCGGGCGATACCCATGATCCAGCCGGTCAGCGTCCCCTGGTCGGGCCGGAAACGGTCCCGGCTCTTCCACGCAGCGATGAACACCTCTTGGGTCACATCGGCGGCCAGGTCGGCGCCGACGACCCGCCGGCAGTAGCTGTGCACGAGCCGACTGTGGGCGTCGTACAGGTGCTTCAACGCGGACTCGTCGCCGTTGACGAAGGCGTTGACGACGTCGTCGTCGGGGGTCGGCCGGGCGCGATCCACGAGCGAAATGTACCGGCTCGGTGGGGGCGCCGTGAACGCGAGGGCGCTCACGACCCGTGTCCTCGACTCGATGCGCTCATGCGGCGGTCCCGTCCTGTCCTGGCCGGGATGCGACGAACGGTCGCCGGTCCCGACATGTTCAGGAGTGATTCGCCTGTCAGGGGCGTCTCGGATGCACCCGTTGTCGTGGTGTGACCGCTGTCAGAGGTCGTCGAGCCACGAGGGTGCCGAGTCCAGCAGGAACCTGCTGACATCGAGGCACCGCTCGAGGGTGTCGCAGAGCATCTCCTGGCCCACGTACACCTGGCTGAGGCTCACGTCGATGCGGGCGACGGCGCTCAGCGAACGCTCGGACGGGTCGGTCACCGTCGGGAACGAGTCGACCGCGGAGACCTCGACCGGGAGGTCGGGCCCGCCGATCCCGGCGAGCTCGGTGGCGAGCAACAGCAGGTCCGGACAGTGGGGGAGCGGCGGCAGCGACCACGTGAAGGTCATCGGGAGGAAGTGGACGTCCTCCGGGGTGTCCTCCTCGTCGATGCTGAGCACCAGGTCCTCGAACGCCAGCAGAGTGCGCGGGTCGACCTCGATCGACAGGTGGAACTCGAGAGGTCCGCCGCACGCCTCCTCGGGGTGCAGGTCGACCTCCCACGCCTGACGCATGGAGTACGTCTCGACGAAGTGCCGTTCGTCGTGGACGTGGAAGCCGTGGTCGGCGGCATGGTTCTTCAGGTCGGACATGAATCCGGCCACATCGATGACTGCCATCGCCCCTACCTTGCCAGCCCCGGGGGTCGCGAGGGAACCGGGATTCGGTCACGACGGACGAACGGTACGCTCCGGGCATGTCCGGGGGCTGGAGTGACGACGCGCTGATCGAACTGCTGGGTGCCACCGCGGACGCCATCGCCGTCGCGCTCGCCGACTACCGGGCGGAGCATCCGGCGGGCCTGCGGGACCGGGGCGAGCGGCCCGGCCAGTACGCCCTCGACCTCGCGACCGACGCCGCGGCCCGAGGCGTGCTCGACGCCGCCGGGGTCGGGGTGCTGTCCGAGGAGTCCGGCCTGCACGGCGTCGAGCGGGATGTGGTCGTGGTCGTCGATCCGGTCGACGGTTCCACCAACGCATCTCGGAACATCCCGTGGTACGCCGCGAGTCTGGCCGCCATCGACGCCGATGGTCTGCGAGCGGCGGTCGTCGCCAACCTGGCCACCGGCGTGCGCCACCAGGCGGTGCGTGGCGGCGGCGCGACCCGGGACGGCGTGCGCATCCGGGCCTCGGAGGTGACCGAGGTGACCTCGTCGGTGCTCGTCCTCAACGGGTACGCCGGCGCGCACGGACGATGGAAGCAGTACCGCACGATGGGTGCCATGGCGCTCGACCTGTGCGCGGTCGCCGACGGCACGTTCGACGGGTCGATGGACTGCACGGTCGACGCGATCAACCCGTGGGACTACCTGGGTGGGGCGCTGGTGCTCACCGAGGCCGGTGGACACCTGGTCGACATCGAGGGGCGTGACCTGGTGACGCTGGAACCCGGCGCCCGGCGCACGCTGGTCTCGGCGGGCACGCCGGAGCTGCTGGAGACCCTGCGGCGCACCCGGCGCGACCTCCCGTCGGGTCGACCGGCGCCGGCGAGCGGTTCGTCGGACTCGGGAGCGTAGGAGTTCTCGGTGAAGGACCAGCTGTACCGGATCCTGCTCGCGGTCTACCGCCGCCTGCCGAGGCGGCTCCGCCGTGTGCTGGTGCGGGCCGGCACGCCGAAGTACACCGTCGGCTCGATCTGCATCGTGCGACGCCACGACGGCGCGGTCCTACTGGTGCGCCACTCGTACTGGGGTCGGTGGGGGACGCCCGGTGGGTTGGCCAAGCGGCACGAACCGCCGGCCGAGGCCGCGGTGCGGGAGACGAAGGAGGAGGTCGGGCTCGACGTCGAGATCGTCGGCGAACCGGTCGTCGTGGTCGAACCGGTGCCGCACCGCGTCGACGTGGTGTTCCTCGTGCGGCCCGCACCGATGGCGGCGCTCGACGATGTGCGGCCGACGTCGCCCGAGATCACGCACGTGGCGTGGTTCGACCTGTCGGAGCTTCCGCCGCTCCAGCCCGAGACGGCGGCGGCACTCGCCGCCCTGCAGCGGGTCGGCGCGCTCGATGTGAGCGGCGCCGACGTCACGCCATCATCTGGCCACCGGACACGTTGATCGACTCGCCGGTGATGTAGGCGGCGTCGTCGGAGCACAGGAACGCGATGGCGGCCGCGGCCTCGGCGGGTTCCTGGAGGCGGCCCAGTGGAATCTCGCGTTCCACCCAGCCGGCGAACCCGCCCGCCTGCGACGCGTCCATCAGATCGACGAAGAGGTTGCCCGGGTTCAGCAGGTCCGTGTCGACCGTGCCGGGGCAGATGGCGTTCACGGTGATACCCGACGCCGCCCACTCCTTGGCCATCACCTGGGTGAGTCCGATCACCGCCGCCTTCGCCGCCGAGTATGCGCCGAGCAGCGGCCAGCCGATCTTGCCGGCCTGCGACGACACGTTGACGATGCGACCGCCCTCACCGTGC
This sequence comes from uncultured Actinomycetes bacterium, assembly GCA_903953195.1. Taxonomy (GTDB): domain Bacteria; phylum Actinomycetota; class Acidimicrobiia; order Acidimicrobiales; family Microtrichaceae; genus SXMI01. Next base: position 5,644 of record CAJBIS010000483.1, on the reverse strand, counting down.
TCGATCATGCGTGACGCGCAGGCCCGCGACGCGAGGAACGTGCCGGTGAGGTTCACCTCGAGCACCTTGTCGAACTCGGCCCGGGGTACGTCGAGGAGCGGCGCGGCCCCGAAGCCGGCGCCCGAGCCGCCCGCCACGTTGGCGAGCAGGTGCACCGGTCCGAGCTCGCGGCACACCGTTTCGACGGCCTGTCCGACGGCGTGCTCATCGGTGACGTCGGCCTGCAGTCCGATCGCTCGCACCCCGAGTGCCTCGAGTTCGTCGACGAGCGACTCCAGGTCGTCGGTGCCGGCGACACCGTGGCCGGGGAAGTCGGCGTACGGCTGGGCGATGTCGAGCGCCGCGACGTGCGCGCCCTCCTGAGCGAGCCGCAGAGCGGTCGCCCGGCCGATGGAGCGGGGACGCGCCGCGCCGGTGACGAGTGCGACCTTGTCGGCGATGCCTGTGCTCATGCGGTGACCGTATCGGTTCGTGCATTCGGTGAGGCGTGGTGAGGTGATGTGCGCGTCGAGCTCTCGGCGCGGGCGCTGTCACAGGGGGTTCCTACGATCGAACTCATGTTCGACCACGACGGTGCGCGATCGCCGGTCCCGCGAGTCCACGGTGATGTCGCGCCGGCCCGCGGCGTGCCGGCGGGCGACGCCACGAGCGACCGTCGCGACGAGCGGCGGCGGGGGTCTCGAACGGCGGGTCGTTGTGATGACGGTTCAGTCGGCGGGGGTGCCGTGGCCGCGTTGTCGGACGGTGGCTTCGGTGAGCTCGGAGCGCTGGTGGTCGAGGCGCGCGGCGTGGCGCGCTGGGACGCGACGTCGGGGGGCGATGACGAGCTGCTCGAGCGGTTTGCTGCCGTCGAGGCCGCCCGGCGCGCGCTCGATGCCGCCTCGGCCGAACTGGTGGCCGAGCTCGATGGCCGGGGCACGTGCGATGAGCGGTTCGGGTTCCGGACGCACACGTGGATCGCTGCGGAATTCCACGTCGAGCGACGTGACGCCGCGAGGCGGGTGCGGGTCGGTCGGCGCCTCCGGCTGCTCGGTGTCGTCGCTGACGCGCTCGTCGACGGCCGCATCACGTTCGAACACGCCCGGGTGCTCGTGGACGCCGCCAACTCACGAGTGCGGGACGTCGTCGTCGGCGCGCAGGCCGAGCTCGTGGACCTCGCCACTCGGATGCGGTTCGAGGTCTGGGCCCGTCACGTCCGGGCGCTCGTCGACCTGGCCGATGCCGATGGTGGTCACGACCCGTCACCGGAACGCCGCAGCGTCACGTGGGGCTGGGGGCTCGACGGGGTGCTGCACCTGTCGGGGCTGATGCTCGGCTCGGACGCCGCCGCGTTCGAGCATCTGCTCGAATTGCACACCAACCGACTGGCCCGCCGTGCGGCGCGTGATGCGCAGTCGACGCCGGATCTGCCCCGGCCGACCCGGGCGCAGCTCCGGGCCGATGCACTCATCGACCTGATCCGTCGCGGTGCCGGCGTCGAGCCGTCCCGTGGCCCCGTGGTCGAGGCCACGATCACGATCCCGGTCGACCATCCTGCGTTGGGTTCCCGGGCGGGCGCGTCGATCCCGGCGGGAACCGGGCTCCTGCGGGGCGCTGCCGCCGATGTGATGCTGTGCGATCCGGTGGTCCGGGCACTCGTCGTCGACTCGCTCGGCGTCCCGCTCGACCTCGGACGAGCGGTTCGGTTCGCAACGCCTGACCAACGGCGCGCGGTCACTGCCCGTGATGGCGGGTGCGTGTTCCCGGGTTGCGACGCCGTTCCCAACTGGTGCGACATCCACCACGTGGTGCGCGTCGCCGACGGTGGCGCAACCGATCTGGTCAATCTGGCGATGATGTGTCGCCATCATCACGGTGTCGTGCACCGGACCGGATGGTCGATGGTGCACACCGGCGGTCAGCGATTCCGCATCGTCACACCCCGGGGGCGTCCGCTGCAGACCCAGCGGCACGGGGTCATCGATTCGTGTGGTCCCCCGTGAGCAGGTCCGCAGTGATGTCGTCCACGGCTGCGCAGCCGCTGAGCGCCATGGCCTGGTCGAACTCGGTCACGAGCAGTTCGAGGACCCGGTGCACTCCGGCGTCACCGGCTGCGCCGAGCCCCCACAGCACGGGTCGCCCCACCTGGACGGCGCGCGCCCCCAGTGCGAGGGCGCGGAGCACGTCGGTGCCCCGGCGGATCCCGCCGTCCACGACGACGGGGACGGCGTCGCCGACGGCATCCACGACGCGGGGGAGTGACCGCGCCGTCGGTGGCGCCCCATCCAACTGGCGACCGCCGTGGTTGCTCACGACGATGCCGCTGGCTCCGGCGTCGACGGCGCGTCGGGCGTCGTCGGGTCGGCAGATGCCCTTGGGCAGAACGGGGAGTGCCGTCGTCGAACACAGCCACTCGAGGTCGGCCCAGGTCAGGTTCGACGAGATGGTCCAGCCGAGCACCTCCCCGATGCTCCCGCCGGCCGACGGGTTCCCGCTGACGGCGGCGCGTTCGCCGCCGGTCTCGTGGCGCAGGTTCACGACGTCGACGCCGTCAGGCAGGTGGAAGCCGGTGACGGCCTCGCGGCGTCGGGTGCCCCAGATCGGTGTGTCGACGGTCAGTTCGACCGCAGCGCAGCCGGCCGCCTCGGCCCGCTGCAGGAACTCGCGGGTGAAGCCACGGTCGGCGCCGATGTAGAGCTGCAACAGCACGGGCACGGTGGCCTGGGCACAGATGTCCTCGAGTCGGGTCGACGCGATCGAACTCACGACCATCGGCACGCCGGCGGCGTTGCACGCCCGGATCGTCGCGAGTTCGCCGTCGGGGTGCGCCAGCTGGTGCAGCGCGGTCGGCGCGACCAGCAGCGGCGTGGGCAGGTCGAGTCCGAGGAGTTGCGTCGCCGTGGTCCGGGCGCTCACATCGACGAGGGCGCGGGTCCAGATGTCGTGCTCGTCCCATGCTGCGACGTTGGCACGCACGGTGCGTTCGTCGCCGGCGCCGCCGACGAAGTAGCCGTACGCCATCTCGCTCAGACGGTCCCGGGCCAGCGCCTCGAACTCGTCGACGGAGTGCACCGTCCCGACGTCGACGGCGCCGGGAGCGCGAGAAGGCTCCGCGCTCACCAGCCGCCCGCGTACGACACGAACTGCCCGGTGGTGAACCGGCTGGTGCCGTCGAGGAACACCGCGCACATGGCGGCGAACTCGTCCATCGTGCCGAGCCGCTGCATCGGGACGCGCGACTCGATCGCGGCGCGCACCGCGGGGTCGGTGGCGCCTGTCGCTGCGAGGAACTCGGGGAAGTCCATGAAGTTCGTGCCGACGGCGTTCACCTGCACGTTGGTGGCGGCGACCTCGGCGGCGACGTTGCGCACGAGGTGCGTCGCGCCCGCTCGGGCCATCGAGTAGAGCGACGCGCCCTTGGTCGCTCGGTTCGCCGTGGCGCTGGTGATCACGAGGACCTGTCCGCCGTCGTCGTTGGCCTGCATGGCGGGCACCACGGACTTCAGGAACCGGAACGGACCCTCCATGCATCCGGTCACGACGCGCTGGAAGTCCTCGATGGTGGCGTCCTCGACGAAGCGGCCGACGACGATCTGGCCCGAGAACGCCGACGCGGCATCGAGACGCCCGAACCGGTCGAGTGCAGCGGCCACGAGCGAGTCGGTGGCACCCTCGCGCGACGGGTTCGACGCGTCGGTCACCACCTCGACGGCCGCACCGCGAGCCTCGAGGTCCTCGACGAGTCCGTCGGCGGGGTCGGCGATGACCAGGTCATGGCCCCGGTCCGCGAGCAGCCGGGCGAGCGACGGGCCGACGTAGCCGAGTCCGCTGTGGATCAGTGCCACGCGTCGGCGGTCGGTCGGTTCGGCACTCACGACGTCATCCCGCCGAGGCCGACGAACCCGCGACCGAGTTCGATCTCGCCCATGTGTCGCAGCCCGTGCTGGTACATCCAGCACTCGATCCCGTCGAGCCGAGTGATGCCCGCCTCACCGGCCACCCGCGCCGAGTAGGTGTTGGCGACCATGTCGGGGAGTGGGCGCGGCACCATCAGTTCGCTCAGGTGGTCGAGCTCGAGTGTCTCGAGCCACGCCTCGGTCCGCGAGAACACGGTGCGCTGGTACTCGCAGAACGCGTCGTACCCGGTGATGCGTTGCTCCATCATCTCGGCCACGGTGCGCTCCTTGCCGTGGTCGTTGACCGCCATGCCGACCCGCTCCTGCCACTCGTCGTTCCAGATGGGGGCCTCGCCGGCGAGCACCATGAAGGTCGCGTCCTCCATGTTCGTGTAGTGGAACAGCGAGAACGCGATCGGCAGGACGCCGTCGCGTTCGACGTGGTTCACGTGGTCGACGGTCATCGTCGCCACGGCGTCGTAGTAGAGCGAGTGCATCGCTCGCATGCGTCGACGCAGCGAATCGAGAATCAGGTGGTCCATCGGTACTCCCGGTCGGTTGGTCGGTCTGAGTGCTCTGACGGTATCGGCCGGCCGTTCACCGGCGGTCCCCGAGCGCCGGGAACTCGCGGCGCCACTCCTCGGCCCGCTCGGGTTCGATCGTGGCCGTGAGGACGGTCTCGTCGTCCCCGGCCTCGGCGACGACCTCGCCGAGTGGGTCGATGACAGCCGAGCGCCCGCCCAGCCTGACGCCGCACTGCGTGCCGACACCGTTGCACGCGACCATCCAGGCCTGGTCCTCGATCGCCCGGGCCCGGAGCAGGACCCGCCAGTGCTCGATGCGGCTGGCGGGCCAGCCCGACGCCATCAGGAACGCGGTCGCGCCCTCGTCGACCAGGGCGCGGTAGTGCTCGGGGAAGCGCAGGTCGTAGCACGTGGCGAGGCCGGTCCGGCCGAGCGGGGTGTCGAGCACCTCGAACGAGTCGCCGGCGGTCATCACCTCGGGTTCGCCGCCATCGAAACCGAACAGGTGGCGCTTGCGGTAGGTGGCTCGCACCCCGCCATCGGGGCCCACCACGACCGAGGTGTTGTGGGTGTGCTCGCCGTTCCGCTCGGCGACGGACCCGAGATGCACCCACGTGGCCGTCGTGCGCGCCACCTTGCGGAACGAGTCGACCAGCTCGCCGTCGAGGGCCGCGGCGAGCGCTCCGGATCCCGCCACGTCGAAGGCCCCGGCGAGCCACAGCTCGGGGAGCACGACCAGCTCGGCGTCGCTCGTGGCCGTCCGGGTCAGTTCGAGTGCTCGCTCCTGCCGCTCCGGCGGCGGCTCGCTCTGCTCCGACGACAACTGCACCAGGGCGACCCGAACGCTCACCCCGCGACCCTAACCGGGGAGTCCGGAGTCCAGGACGCCGCTGCGCTACCTTGCGACGACCGTGGCGACATGGGACCGTGGCGACTCGGGACAGTGGGTCGGCGACCAGCAGTCAATGCTTGCACCGATGACTTACCTACAGTAAGCATGTAACTGCACCACTCGGTGCGATCACTCGTTCGACCTCCGGAGGGCCACGTGAGACGAACTGCAGCAGAAGCCGAGGAGACGCGCCGCTCGATCATTGCGACGGCGAGAGCCTCGTTCACCAGCCGTGGGGACGCGGCGACGTCGACGACCGACCTGGTTGAGTCGATCAACCTGACCCGAGGTGCGCTCTACCACCACTTCGCCGACAAGGAAGCACTGTTCGAGACCGTCTTCATGGAGCTCGT
>CAJBIS010000482.1 GCA_903953195.1 uncultured Actinomycetes bacterium | reverse complement strand
GTCGAGGAGTGGATCGACGAGGGCGTGGTCGACGCCCCGGCGACATCGAGTGGGACGAAACGCTCACGTCGCTCGCCCATCCGCGTCGACGTGCCGGAACTCAAGGGGCTCGTCGGCGCGGAGCGGGCGAAGAAGCTCCAGGAGCTGCTCGGGCGTGCCGCCCGTGACTTCTCGGAGGACCGCTTCAGCGATGCCCGCAGGACGTTGCGCCCGGTCGTCGAGGAGGTCCCGGACCTGCCGGAGGGCCGTGAACTCATGGGACTCTGCCAGTACCGGCTGGGCCGCTGGCGTGAGGCCATCAAGGAACTCGAGGCGTTCCGGGAGTTGACCGGCAGCGCCGAGCAGAACCCGGTCCTGTCGGACTGCTATCGGGCGGTGGGCCGCCACGCCCGGGTCGCGGAACTCTGGGAGGAGCTGCGGGAGGCGTCGCCGTCGGCGGAATTGGTGACCGAGGGCCGGATCGTGGCGGCCGGCTCACTCGCCGACCAGCGCGAGCTGGGCGCGGCCATCGTGCTGCTGGGCAAGGGCTTCCGCTTCCCCAAGCAGCCCCGTGAACACCATTTCCGCCGGGCGTACGCGCTCGCCGACCTGTACGAGCGGGCGGGTGACGTGCCCCAGGCCCGGTCGCTCTTCGCGAAGATCGCGTCGATCGATCCGGACTACCTCGACGTGCTCGCACGTCTGTCGGCACTGGGCTGACGCGACACGGGCCTCGCCGGTGTGCGCACCGACGAGGCCCGAGGCACGTGTTCGTGGTTCCGGGAGCCTCGTCGGCGACGAGACCGACGAGACCGATGAGACCGACCAGACCGACCGGACGCTGGTTGCGTGAGCGGTCGGGCTCAGGTGGCCGATGCGGCGACGATGCCGGCGATCGTCGTGTCGAGCGTGGCGTTGAACTCCTCGTCGCTCTGCTGGGCACTCAGCCCCTCGGTCAGCGCCCGGGAGAAGCTGGCGATCATGCCGTGGTTGCGCGACAGCAGGTCGTTCGACTGCTCGCGGCTGTACCCGCCGGACAGGGCGACGACACGCAGGACCCGCGGGTCGGCGATGAGGTCGGCGTAGAAGTTGTCCTCGCTCGGGAGCGTGAGCTTCAACATGACCGGCGCGGACTCGTCGATGGCGCTCAGGTGCGCGGCGATGGCGTCGCGGAGCAGCGCCTCGGCCTCGGCCTTGGTGGACGAGTTGATGTCGACCTCGGGCTCGATGATCGGGACGAGGCCCGCGCCGAGGATCTGTTGGGCGACCTCGAACTGCTGGGCGACGACGGCCTCGACGCCTGCCGGGTTGGCCTCCTTGATGACGGACCGCATCTTCGTCCCGAAGACGCCGGCGTCGACGGCCCGGCCGAGCAGTGCGTCGAGTTCGGGCATCGGCTTCATCACCTGGGCGCCGTCGGCGTCGTCCGCAAGACCCTTGTCGACCTTGAGGAATGGCACGACACCCTTGGTCTCCCAGAGGTAGGTGGCGCTCGGCGAGCCCTCGACGTCCCGGTCCATGGTCATCTCGAAGAGGATCGCGCCGAGGATCCGGTCACCGGTGAAGGCCGGGCTCGTCATGATCCGCGACCGCATGGCGTGGATGAGGTCGTACATCTCGTCCTCGCCCGAGTAGGCGTCCTCCTCGATGCCGTAGAGGCGCAGCGCCTTGGGCGTGCTGCCGCCGCTCTGGTCGAGCGCGGCGATGAACCCCGTGCCGGTGCGGACCTTGTCGAGTTGCTGCTGGTTCATGAGGACCCTTTCCGATGGCCCGGGGCGGACTCCTGAGCGCCCCGGCGAGCGGGGGTCATGGTCGCACATGTGGGGCCTCGTCGGCATGATCCGGCGAGCTCGACGCTGCAAGCCCGGGCTG
>CAJBIS010000481.1 GCA_903953195.1 uncultured Actinomycetes bacterium | reverse complement strand
CGGCTGATCGACGACCCGGAGCTGCGACAGTCACTCGCGGATGCCGGCGAGCAGGTGTTCCTGCAGGGCTACACGTGGCCGGGGATCCGCCGGCGTGTGGCCGTACTCGCGGCCACCGTGGCCGGGGTCTGAGGCCCGTCCGGTCGGTTCAGTCGCGGATGACGGCGGGGGAGTGCCGGAAGAACTGCTCGACGTCGCGCTCGTAGCGGTAGGTCGGCTGCCCGGTGCCGATGGTGTTGCGCAGCCGGACCGCCTCGATGAACGCCTCGACGGCCTGCACCGAGTTGTACTGGTAGCGGAACCCGAAGTCCTTCAGCCGACTGTTGTCGACACCGCGGCCGAATCGCAGCAGCTGCAGGTACTCCTCGGGCAGGTCGACCAGGCCGAGCTGGGCGAGCGGCCCGGTGATGAGCGACGTGCCGATCGGCGGCAGCGGCGCGGTCCGTTTGCCGCACAGCTGTGCCACCTCGGACCACGGCAGCAGTCCGTCGCCGGCCACGTTGAAGACGCCGGCGAGGTTGTGGTCGAGCACGAAGAGGATCGACCGGATGACGTCGGCCTCGTGGACGAACTGGAAGCGCGGGTCGAACCCGGCGAGCGACGGCACGAGCGGCAGCTCGAGCGCTCGCGTGAGTGGGGTCTCCAACTCGGCGCCGATGACGTTGGCGAACCGCAGCATCGACACGTTCACGTGCGGGTTGTCCTGCGCGAAGTCACGGACGTAGCCCTCGACGGCCTCGAGGTTGCGTTCCACACCGCGTCGAGCGGGTCGGGACGACGGCGTGTCCTCCTTGAACCAGACGGGGTCGGAGGCCGCACAGCCGTAGACGATGGTCGACGACTTCACGACGACGTTGCGGACCGTCGACGCCGGCGCCGAGGCCGCGGCGAACAGGTTCATGGTGCCGATGACGTTGATCTCGTGCATGGCCCGGGCCGACATCTGCGTCGGGTCGACCACCAGGAACGTGTGGATGATCGTGTCGATCTGCGCGGCCCGCACGATGCGGGCGAGGATCGAGTAGTTGGCGTCGACCCGCACGTACTCGGTGCGTTCGAGTTCGACGGTGGGCTCGGTGGTGTCGAGTCCGACGATCACCTCGACCTCGGGATCGGCCTCGAGCGTCTGCGCCACCCGGCCGCCCCAGAACGTGCCCAGCCCGGTGACCAGGACGCGGCGCGACGTTCCGCTCATCCGAACCACACCGATCGGCGGTTGCGCAGCATGTCGTAGAGCGCGTTCTGGATGCGGTCGCGGATGGCCTCGGACCAGTCCATCACCCGCGAGCGGGAGTACCGCTCCTGATCGGGCGGCACGTTGAACGTGACGGGCTCGAGGACGCGCAGCTTGAACTTCGCCGGGAAGTACGTGGCGACGCCGAGTGGCCCGAGCGCGAGCATGTTGGCGGTGACGGGCACGTACGGCGCTCCGATGAACGACGCCAGGTGCGGGAGCCGGAACAGCGTCGGCATCGATTCCTCGGCGCCCACGACCGCGATCGGCACCACCGGCACGCCCGCCTGCATGGCGATCTCGACGAAACCGCCTCGGCCGAACCGGCGGAGCTGGTAGCGCTCGTTGAACGGTTTCGCGGGGCCCTTCGAACCCTCGGGGAAGACCAGCACGAGCTGCCCCTGCTCCTTCAGGAGCCGGTAGGCGTTGTCCGGGTGGGCCGGCAGTCCGCCGAGGCGCGACCACAGGGTTCCGACGACCGGGACCCGCTTGAAGAAGTTGTCGGCCAGGCCGTACACGGGCCGGCCCAGCTCGGTCTCGATGCCGTGCATGATCACCGGGGCATCCGACGGGATGGCGGCTGCGTGGTTCGCCACGAGCAGCGCGCCACCCTCGGTCGGGATGTTCTCGAGCCCCTCCCACTCGACCCGGAACCACTTCGAGTAGATCGGGTCGTAGATCCGGCGGGCGAGCGCACGCATGCTCTGGCTGCGGCCCCACTCGTCGACGTCGGAGCGACGGCCGTCGACCGAGGCCTCGTCCTGCTCCGGTCCGGGCTCGACCACCGGTACGGGGACGAGCGAGCGGCTCGTCGACTCCTCGACGGACGCCACCAGACGCTCGTGCTCCTCGGTGCCTCCGTCCATGCCGGCGAGTCTACGTCCCGGCGGGTCCGGCGTCCCCGGGGGGTACCCTCGGCTGGTGTCCGCTCCGGTCGAGCCGCCAGCGCGGCCCCGCCCCCTCGATCCGCTCCGGGAGCGCCAGTTCCGCTGGTTCTGGATCGCCGCGTTCGTCTCGAACACCGGCGGGTGGATGCAGAACGCCACCATTCCGTACGTCGTCTACCAACTGACCGGCAGGGCCGGAGAGGTGGGCATCACCGGCTTCTTCCAGTACGTGCCGTTCATGATCATGGGCCTGATCGGCGGCACGCTCGCCGACCGGTTCCCCCGGCGGCTGCTGCTGGTCGTGGCCCAGGTACTGCAGGCGGCGGTGGCCGTCGCGCTCTGGGCCGTGGTGGCCACGGGGTCGGCGACCACGCTGAACCTGTCGGTGCTCGCCTTCGCGTCGGGGATCCTGGGTGGACTCAACACGCCGATCTGGCAGGCGCTGGTGGCCGAGCTGGTGCCCCGCGAACTGCTGCTGGGCGCGGTCACGCTCAACAGCACGCAGTTCAACGCCAGTCGGGCACTCGGTCCGTTCCTCGCCGGTGTGGTCATCGCAGCGTTCGGCGCGCAGGCGTCGTTCCTGTTGAACGCAGTGTCGTTCGCGGCGGTCGTCGTCGTGTTGTTCCAGATCCGGGTGCGCAGCGACGCGACCCGGCCCGATGGCACGAGCGCGCTCGCCGGCATCGGCGCCGCCGTCCGCCACGTGTGGCACACGCCGGCGATCCTCACCTGCTGCTTCGCGATCATCGCGGTCGCGTCGCTCGGGTCGCCCCTGTTCAGTTACCTGCCCGTCTACGGCGACGCCGAGTTCCAGGTGACCGGCGTCCGTCTGGGGCTGCTGCTCGGCGCCAGTGGCATCGGCGCCGTGCTGGTCGCGCCACCGTTGCTGAACCTGCAGCACCGGATCCCCCGGGCCACGCTGCTCGCCGCGGCCATGGCGACGTACGGCCTCGCGGTGATCGCCGTCGGTCTGATCCCGAACTACGCCGGGGTGATCGTGGCGCTCATGTGTTTCGGCGCGGCCTACCTGGCCATCGCCTCGACCATCAACACGACGATCCAACTGCTGGTGCGCGACGACCTGCGTGGCAAGGTCATCGCGATCTACCTGATGTGCCTGACGGGCGCGCTCCCGATCGGGCTCATCGTCTGGGGCCAGTGCGCCGATGCGTTCGGGCTGCGGGCCACGACCGTGGTGGCCGGCGTCCTGTTGATCGTCGTGACGCTCGGCTACGGCCTGGCGGGACGGTTCTCGCTGATGGCCGCCGAGGACCAGCCGCCCGTGATCGACGACGTCGAACCGGCGGTCGGATGACCCGGCCGCTCAGCAGTCGGGCCGGTCAGCCAGCAGCCGGTCAGGCGCGATCGAGCCGGTAGAAGCGGCCGATCCAGTCGACGACGTCGGCGTGGTCGAGGGGTCGGTCGAGCGAGGCGAGCGCCGCGTCCACGACGTCGTCACCGATCCGCTCCCGCCGCTTCTCGGCCAGGTACGCCGACAGCGGCGCCACGAACTCGGGGTGCCCCTGCACGCAGAACAGATGGTCGTCGACGCGGTAGGCACCGACCGGACAGTAGGGGGCGCTCGCGAGCACCTCGGCGCCGTCGGGCAGGACGGTGACCTGGTCCTGATGGGTCATGAGGATGTCGAACCCGGTCGCGTCGTCGTCGATCCACGGCGCCCCGGCGTCCAGGTCGAAGTGCTGCACGCCGATGCCCCAGCCCGCGGCGCGTTCCACGGCACCGCCGAGCGCCTGTGCGGCCAACTGGTGACCGAAACAGATACCGACGTGCGGTCGCCGTTCGGCAGCCAGCTCGGCGATGAACGATCGGGTCCGGTCGATCCACGCCAGGTCCTCGTACGCCGAGTGGCGTGACCCGGACGTCATCCAGCGCGTGCACTCGTCGGTGGCGTCGGGGAACTCGCCCTCGCGCACGTCGTAGATGCGGAACTCGATGCCGGCCGGTGCGTAGGCCTGTGCGTAGAGGTGCGGGTAGCCGCCGGCGACCTCGGCGACGTCCGGGTCGAGCTGGTCGCAGAGCAGCAGACCGACCTCGATGGTCTCGACCGGGCTCATCGGAACGTCGACGCGGCCCCGCCGGGTCCGTCGGTGGGGCGCTCCGGCACCAGTCCGCGTCGCCGCAGTTCGGTGAGCAGGCCCTCGCCCGTCTGCCACGCCTCCTCGAGGTGGGGGTAGCCCGACAGGATGAACTCCTCGAACCCGGCGGCGGCGTACTCCTCGAGGCGATCGGCGACCTCGGCGTGGCTCCCGACGAGCGCGGTGCCGGCACCGCCGCGCACCAGTCCGATGCCGGCCCAGAGGTTGTCGTGGACGAGCAGATCGCGGGGATCGTCGGGCACGCCGCCGTCGGCGGCCTGTGCCGACAGTTCCGCCATGCGCTGCTGGCCGACCGACTTCGTCCGACTGAAGTCCGCTCGTGCCGCGGCGACGGCGGCGGGGTCCATACCGGCGAGCAGGCGTCCGGCCTCGCGCCAGGCCTCGTCGGCGTCGTCGCGACTGATCACATGGAACCGGATGCCGTAGCGGAGCGGTCGGTCGTCCCCGCGGCCGACTGCGGCGGCTCTCTCGCGCATGCGGTCGACCCGGCCGCCGACCATGTCGGGCGGTTCGCCCCAGGCCAGGTAGACGTCGGCGTGATCGGCGGCGATGCGTTCGGCCGCTTCCGATGCGCCGCCGAAGTAGATGAGTGGCGCCGGCTCCGGCCGCACGCGGGTGGTCGCGTCGACGACCCGGTAGTGATCACCCTCGAAGTCGGCGCCGGGCGAACCGGGTCCGTCGGTGTCCCACGCGGCCCGCATGACAGCGAGGAACTCGCCGGCGCGTTCGTAGCGTTCGTCCTTGCCGGCGAAGTCGCCGAAGCGGGCGACCTCGGCGTCCTCGGCACCGATGACGATGTTCACCAACAGGCGGCCGTTCGACATGCGCTGGTAGGTCGACGCCATCTGCGCCGCCAGCGTCGGGGACAGCAGGCCGGGCCGGAACGCCACGAGGAACTTGAGTCGTCGGGTCAGCGGGATGAGCGGGGCCGTGGCCAACCAGGCGTCCTCGCACGCCGTGCCGCACGGGGTGAGCACGGCGTCGAAGCCGAGCTGGTCGCACGCCGTGGCGACCTGCGCCAGATACTCGGGCGTGGGCGGCCGGAACCGCTCGGGATCGGGCGTCACCTCGCGGCCGTCGCCGCCGGTCGGGAGGAACCAGTGGATTTTCAACACAGCGTTCGGAGCGTAGTGGTGGACCCTCGGGTCGATCAGATCCGGCGACCGGATCGGGCTTGGCCGGCTCGGGCGCGCGGCCTCAGGTCGTGCGTCTCGGTAGGGTGTCCCACATGTCGTCGCTGCACCTGCGTTCCCGTTCCCTCAGAGCCATGGCGATCGGACTCGCCGTCACCGCATCACTCGTCGTCGCCTCGTGCGGTGGTGACGACGGCTCCGCCTCGTCCACGACGTCGACACCGTCGACCACGATGCCGCCGGTGTCGCAACCGGCCACGTCCGCGCCGGCGGGCTCGACGGTCACGATCTCGACCGGGGAGTCGAACGAGGGCGAGATCCTCTTCGATGACAGCGGCCAGGCGCTCTACATCTACACACCCGATGCGGACCGAGCGGAGAACAGCCCGCCGACGTGCGTCGACGACTGCGCGACCGCGTGGCCACCGGTCACCGTCGAGGGCGAGCCGTCGGCTGGGTCGGGCGTGGACGCCGCACTGCTCGGCACCGTGGCCCGCTCCGACGGCACGACACAGGTCACCTACCAGGGTCAGCCCCTCTACCGCTTCGCGAGCGACCAGCCGGGGACGACCTCCGGTCAGGGCGTGGGCGGTGTCTGGTTCCTGGTCGGGCCGACCGGTGCGCCGGTCTCGCCGGGCAGCTGACCCGCCGAGCACACCAGACAGCTGAAGTCGCCGATCCCACCCGGCGGTCGCCGATCGACGTTCGGCTCGGTGTCACAGGGCGGCACCAGACTCGTCGGTGATGCCACTCCGATCCGCAGCTGATCCCAACGCCCGTCGCTCCTCCGGGTCGCGTTCGATCGACCGACGCGCCGGTCGTCTTCGCCCCGTCGAACAGGTGGCGCCGTCCGCGGCGTTCGCCCGAGCGGTCCGAGCAGTGGGGGACGTCGCTCGTCACCGGGGTCTCAGCGTCCCGGTGTTCCGGTCACCTCCGGGCCTGCCCGGCGTCGACCGCAGCCTGCGCCGAGCGGCCAGCGGTGCGGTGATCGTCGCCGTCCGGCTCGGCGATCGCCCGGTCGCGTCCGTCCACGCCGACGTGATCGACGGGGTGTTGGCGGCCAACGGGCTCGCCGGCGCCGAGGCCGATCGGTTCCGGCGAGCCGCCTGGCGGGCGCTCGACGGCACACCGGCACCGCGTCCCCGGGTACCGTCACCGATCGAAGCAGTCGCCGATCCGCCGTCACCGGCCGACGATGACCGCCTCGACGATGCCCGGGTGGCGTAACTGGCAGGCGCAGAGGGCTTAAACCCCTCGGGAGCTCTGGCTCCGTGTGAGTTCGAATCTCACCCCGGGCACTGGGGCCGCGAGCGCTGCACGCTCACCGCTGGATGACGACCATCCGCTCCTCGGTCATCTCCCGCACCGCCCAGGCGGGACCCTCCTTGGTGTTGCCGGAGTCGCGGATCCCGCCGTAGGGCATCTGATCGGCGCGGAAGGTCGGCACCTCGTTCACGCACACGCCGCCGAAGTCGAGCCGGTGGGCGGCCTCGATACCGAGTTGCAGGTCGTTGGTGAAGATCGCGGCCTGCAGCCCGTAGCGGGTGTCGTTGGCGGACGCGAACGCGGCGTCGACGTCGCGGTAGCGCTGGACGCCGACGACCGGGCCGAACGCCTCGGCGCGACACACCGTCATGTCGTCCGTGACGTCGGTCAGCACCGTTGGCAGCAGGACGCCGTGGTCGTCGCGGGTGCCGCCGGTGGTGGCGGTCGCGCCGCCGTCGACGGCCTCGTCGATGCTCGCGGCCACCCGGTCGGTCTCACCGGCATTGATGAGCGCGCTGACGTTGGTGGCCGGGTCGGCCGGGTCGCCCGTCACCAGCTCGGCGACGGAGGTGGTGAGGCGGTCGAGGAACTCGTCGGCGATGTCGTCGTGCACGTAGAGGCGCTGCACCGCGATGCAGGTCTGGCCCGAGTAGGAGAAGCCGCCGAGGGTGATCTTCGGGACGGCCGAGTCCAGGTCGGCGTCGCGGTGGACGATGACCGGGGCGTTGTTGCCGAGTTCGAGACCGACCCGCTTGCGCGGGGCGCGGGCGCGGATGTTCCAACCCACCTCGGGGGAACCCGTGAAGCTGATCGCCGCGACGTCGTCGTGGGTGACCAGATGGTCGGCGACCCGGCCCGGCACGGTCACGACGTTCAGCCAGCCCGGCGGCAGCCCGGCCTCGTCCTCGAGCAGTCGCGCCAGCAGCAGCGCCGTCAGCGGGGTGGCCGATGCGGGCTTCAGCACGATCGGGCAGCCGGCGGCGATCGCCGGGGCGACCTTGTGGGCCACCAGGTTCAGTGGGAAGTTGAACGGGCTGATGGCGCCGAGCACCCCGACGGGCACGCGCAACGTGAACCCGAGCTTCCCGCCTCCGGAGATCGCAGCGTCCATCGGGATCATCTCGCCGGTGAGCGTCCGGGCTGCCGTGGCCGCGAAGCGGAACGTGTCGAGTGAACGTGCGGCCTCGATGCGGGCGGTGCTGATGGGCTTGGCCGCCTCGGCGCTGATCGTCTGGGCCAGTTCCTCCTGGTGCGCGCCGAGCACGCGGACCGCCTCGTCGAGGATCTCGGCGCGCCGGTGTGCCGGCATGGCGCCGTCACGGTGGCGGGCTCGGGCGACGGCGACGGCGCGGTCGATGTCGGCGGCGGTCCCGACCGGGACGCGGCCGATCTCGTGGCCGTCGTAGGGCGACAGCACGGGAGCGTCCTCGTCGGTGGTGACGGCCTCGCCGTCGATGCGCATGGGGGTCACGTCGGTGCTCATGTGGTCCTCGTTCGGTTCGGTTCGCGGTTCGGTCAGCTGTGGGTCGGGAAGCCCAGGTCGGGGCCACGGGTGGCCGGATCGGCCCACCTCGAGGTCACGACCTTGCCACGCGTGTAGAAGTGCACGCCCTCGGCGCCGTGCACGTGCGTGTCACCGAAGAGCGACTCACCCCAGCCCCCGAAGGAGTAGTACGCCATCGGCACCGGGATCGGGACGTTGATGCCGACCATGCCCGCCTCGATCTCGAAGGTGAACCGTCGGGCCGCGCCACCGTCCCTGGTGAAGATGGCCACGCCGTTGCCGAACGCGTTGTCACGGACCAGCGCGACCGCCTCCTCGTACGACCCGACCCGCACGATGCTGAGCACCGGTCCGAAGATCTCGTCGGTGTAGACGGTCATGTCGGTGGTCACGTGGTCGATGAGCGTCGGGCCGACCCAGAAGCCGTCCGGGCGGCCGTCGACCGACAGGTCGCGACCGTCG
>CAJBIS010000480.1 GCA_903953195.1 uncultured Actinomycetes bacterium | reverse complement strand
GAGTCCGTCCCCTTCTTCAGGTACGGGCCGTAGCGGCCGTTCTGTGTGGTGATCACCACGCCGTCGGCGGGATCGGCGCCGACCTCGCGGGGCAGTGCCAGCAGCGGCAGCACGTCGTCGAGCATGACCGTGGCCGGGTCCATGGACGAGAAGAGCGAGGCGGTACGCGGCTTGGTACCCGACTCGTCATCGAACTCGCCCTCCTGGACGTACGGGCCGAACCGACCGTTCTTCAGGTGCACGACCAGGCCCGTCTCGGGATGCTCGCCCAGGTCGCGGTCACCCGACGGCGCCTCGAGCAGCTCGACGGCCCGTTCCGGCGTGAGCTCGTCCGGCGGGATGTCGTCTGGAATGGAGGCACGCTCCAGGTCATCGCCGTCACCGCGCTGCAGGTACGGCCCGTAGCGACCGACCCGCACCACGATCGGCACGCCGTCGGGGTCGGCGCCGAGCGGGATCGAGTTCACGACCCGCACGTCGATGTCGTCGATGCGGTCGTCGATCATGCGACGCAGACCGGCGTCGGGAGCGTCGACGTCGGCGCCGTCGATCCCGAAGTAGAAGCGGGTCAGCCACGGTTCGAGGTCCTCCGAACCCGACGCGATGCCGTCGAGGTCCTCCTCCATCCGGGCCGTGAAGGCGTAGTCGACGAGGTGCGGGAAGTACTGCTCGAGCAGCGTGACCACGGCGAACGCCACCCAACTGGGGACGAGCGCGGTGCCCTGCTTCCAGACGTAGCCGCGGTCGACGATGGTCGTGATGATCGACGCATAGGTGGACGGCCGGCCGACGCCGAGTTCCTCCATGCGCTTCACCAGCGACGCCTCGGTGTAGCGGGCGGGCGGCTGCGTCGAGTGGTCGACGGCGTCGAGGGTGTCCGTCACCATGGCGTCGCCCTCGGCCATGTCGGGCAGCACCGTCTCCTTGTCGTCGAGCGCGGCATCCGGGTCGTCGGAGCCCTCGACGTACGCCCGGAGGAATCCCGGGAACAGGATCGTGCGGCCCGACGCCGCGAACGTCGCAACGCGGTCATCAGTACTCGTCGCCGAGAAGCGGGCCTGCACCGACTCACCACGGGCGTCGTTCATCTGTGACGCGACGGTGCGGCACCAGATCAGCTCGTAGAGGGCGTGCTCGCTCGACTGCAGTTCGCCGCGCACCTGGTCCGGCGTCCGGAACCGTTCGCCGGCTGGCCGGATGGCCTCGTGCGCCTCCTGGGCGTTCTTCGACTTGCTGGCGTATCGCCGCGGCGCATCCGGCAGGTACGCCTCGCCGTACAACTCACGGATCTGCGACCGGGCGGCAGTGAGCGCGGTGTCCGACAGCGTCGTCGAGTCGGTCCGCATGTAGGTGATGTAGCCGTTCTCGTACAGCCGCTGTGCGGTCGACATGCACATGGACGACGACATGCGCAGCTTGCGGCCCGCCTCCTGCTGCAACGTCGAGGTCATGAACGGCGGGGCCGGACGACGGGTGTACGGCTTGCGCTCCACCGAGTCGACCGCGACCGGTCGTTCGAGCAGCGCAGCGCGCAGCCCCGAGGCGGTGGCCTCATCGAGCAGCACCGCATCCGCGTTGGTCAGCTGCCCGGCCTGATCGAAGTCCTTGCCGGTGGCCAGACGGGCGCCGTCGAGTTCGACGAGCGTCGCCGGGAACGACGTCTGGTCCTGGTCGGTGGCGGCGTGGTGGAACGTGGCGCGCAGGTCCCACCAGGTGGCGGACCGGAACCGCATGCGTTCCCGTTCCTGCTCCACGACCATTCGGGTCGCCACCGACTGCACCCGGCCGGCGGAGCGGGCGCCGTCGACGCGACGCCACAGCACCGGCGACAGCCCGTAGCCGTAGATGCGGTCGAGGATGCGCCGTCCCTCCTGGGCGTCGACGAGCCGGCGGTCGAGCTCACGGGGATGATCGATGGCGTGCTGGATCGCGTCGGGCGTGATCTCGTGGAACACCATCCGACGCACCGGGACCTGCGGGTTGAGCACCTCGAGCAGATGCCACGCGATGGCCTCCCCCTCGCGGTCCTCATCGGTCGCGAGATAGAGCTCGTCGGCGTCGGCCACCAACGCCTTCAGCTCGCGGACGTGGTCCTTCTTGTTGGGCGAGACGATGTAGACGGGCTTGAAGTGGTTCTCGGTGTCCACGCCGACGATCGGCCACTTCCGATCCTTGAGGTTCTTCGGCATGTCGGCCATGCCCGCCGGCAGGTCGCGGACATGACCGATGGAGGACTCGACCACGTAGTCGTCGCCGAGAAAGCGCGCGATGGTCTTGGCCTTGGCTGGTGATTCGACGATGACGAGCGGCTTGCCCACGGCGATCAACGTAAAGGCAGGGTCCGGCGGTCTGTCAAACACTTCATCGCCGGACCCTCCCACCGGGACGCCCTCCGGGCGTCCCGGAAAATCTCGGAATTCCTCGACGGATGGGGCGTCAACGGCTCAGCCGGCGGTGTCGGTGGCGCTCCGGCCGACCTCGGCGAGTCGGTCGACGGACCGCTGCATCACCGCCACGCAACGACCGTCGAGACGATTGTTCTCCACCAGTCGTTCCAGCTCCGCCATGGTCTCGGGGATCGTCCAGGCCGGCTTGTAGGCGCGCTCGGTCGTGAGGGCGTCGAACACGTCGGCCACGGCGACCACCCGGGCCTCGATGGGCACCTCGTCCTCGGCCAGCCCGTGGGGATACCCGCGGCCGTCCATCGTCTCGTGGTGGAGCTCGACGACGTTGTTCATCGTCGTGACCAGCTCCGGGTCGTCGAGTCGGATGGTCGCCACGATCTGGTCGACCATCCGGCGCCCCACCACCGTGTGCCCCTTCATGACCTCCCACTCGGCCTCGCCGAGCGGCCCGGGCTTCAACAGGATGGCGTCGGGGATCCCGACCTTGCCGATGTCGTGCAACGGCGCGAGCAGGTGGATGAGGTCCGCGGTCCGCAGATCGATCACCTCGTCGTCGACGAGACCATCGACGATCACCCGGGTGAAGTGGCCGATGCGCTCGAGGTGCACGCCCGTCTGCTCGTCACGGACGGTCGTGAACCGGCACGACAGCTGCACCGCCTCGGCGATCGCCGCCACGTCAGCACTGCTCGTCGCCCCATCGGTCATGGCCGGAGCGTAATCGGGGCGTGTCCGCGGCGCGTGAGCCGGCCGACCTGGTCAGCGGACCAAGTACCGTGACCTCGTCCACCACACGACCACGCAACGAGGACGGGCACCGATGGATCTGGGGATGACCGAACGGGGCCGTGAGCTCCACGAACGGCTCAGTGAGTTCATGGACGAGCGGGTCTACCCTGCCGAGGCCGTCGCCGAGGAACAGCTCGCCGCGCTCGGCGACCCGCACGGCCACCCGCAGATCATCGAGGACCTCAAGGCCGAGGCCCGCAGCCGGGGGCTGTGGAACCTGTTCCTCCCGCACCGCACCGAGTGGACCCCCGACCCACTGTCGAACCTCGACTACGCGTACCTGGCCGAGCTCACCGGCCGGTCGATCGGTCTGGCGCCCGAGGCGCTGAACTGCTCGGCGCCCGACACCGGGAACATGGAGGTGCTGTCGCTGTTCGGCACCCCCGCCCAGCAGGAGGAGTGGCTCGTCCCGCTGCTCGAGGGCCGCATCCGGTCGTCGTTCGCCATGACCGAACCGGATGTCGCGTCGTCGGACGCCACCAACATCGAACTGCGCATCGAGCGTCAGGGCGACGAGTACGTGCTGAACGGCCGCAAGTGGTGGATCTCGGGAGCTGCGTCCGATCGCTGCCGCATCCTCATCGTCATGGGCAAGACCGACCCCGACGCGCCGCGACACCTGCAGCAGTCGATGGTGCTCGTCCCGATGGACTCACCCGGGCTCACCAAGGTCCGTGACCTGCCCGTGTTCGGCTACCAGGACCGCGAGGGCCACAGCGAGCTGCGCTTCGACGACGTCCGCGTGCCGGTCACCAACCTGATCGCCGAAGAGGGCGCAGGGTTCGCGATCGCGCAGGCCCGGCTGGGACCGGGGCGGATCCACCACTGCATGCGCTGCGTCGGCGTGGCCGAGCGGGCGCTCGACCTGATGTGCGAACGCGTCGTGAACCGGGTGGCGTTCGGCAAGCCCATCGCCGAACAGGGCGTGGTCCGCGAGTGGATCGCGGACTCACGCATCGAGATCGAACAGGCCCGGCTCCTCACCCTGAAGGCCGCCCACCTGATGGACACGGTCGGCGCCAAGGGGGCGGCGATCGAGATCTCGGCCATCAAGGTCGTGGCGCCGAACATGGCGCTGCGGGTGGTGGACCGGGCGATCCAGGCGCACGGCGGCGGCGGCGTCAGCGACGACTTCCCGTTGGCCCGGATGTACGCCGGACTGCGCACCCTGCGGTTCGCCGACGGACCCGACGAGGTGCACCGCCGGCAGGTGGCGCGCACCGAACTGGGCCGTCACGCCAACTGATCGACGTCCAGGACGAGCCGCATCACGCGATCGAGTCCGGTCTCGATGAACAGGTTGCGTGCCGCGCCCTCGGGACAGCACACCACGAACTCGCCGCCGCGGCGCGACGACCGGAGCGAGGCGCCGATGACGACGCCGAGCGCGAGCGGGTCGAGCATCGTGGCGCCCGCCAGATCGAGGGCGACACGGGCCGGGTCGCAGCGCTCCAGCGCGGCGTGCAGCGTCGGCATGGTGGCCAGATCGACGTCACCGATCACCCGGACGACCGACCACCCCCGACGTTCCTCCTCCATCACGTCGAACAGCATGCGGTGAATCTACCGGGGCGCCCGGGTGGGACGACCGGAGTCCTGCGTCAGGGTCCCGTAGCCTGAGGCGTCCATGACCGAGGACGGCGGCGGCAACGGCAGCGGCGCACGCGATCCGCAGCCTGCCATCGACGCCGTCCTCGAGACGCTCGCCGATGATCCGCGGCTCGTGCATGTCGAGCACACCGCGGCGAGTGCCGGGCGGACGGCGACGCTGACCGATGCGCTCGAGCCGACGCTCGCCGCGCACGTGCCGCACGAGCAGCTCTGGTCCCACCAGGTGACCGCCATCGAGGCGCTGCGCGGCGGCCGGTCGACCGTCGTCGCCACCGGCACCGGCTCCGGGAAGTCGCTGTGCTTCCAGATCCCTGCCGCCGAGGCGGTGGCACGCCGCGAGACCGTGCTGATGGTGTTCCCCACCAAGGCGCTCGCCCGCGACCAGCTGCGATCACTCGCGTCGTGGCGCGTGCCCGGACTCACCGTGGCCGCGTACGACGGCGACTGCGGGCGAGAGGAACGTCAGTGGGTTCGCACCCACGCCAACGTGATCGTCACGAATCCCGAGATGCTCCACCAGTCGATCCTCGCCGAGCACGCTCGATGGGCGCCGTTCCTCGGGCGGCTCGGGCTGGTCGTCGTCGACGAGCTCCACGTGCTGCGCGGCATCTTCGGCACGCACGTCGCCCACGTGCTCCGGCGTCTGCGACGACTCGCCGCCCTGCACGGCGCCTCACCCTGCTGCGCCTTCGGGTCCGCGACGATCGGGAATCCGCGCGAGCTCGCCGCCGAACTCTGGGGCGACGACGTCGTCGAGGTCACCGAGGACGCAGCACCCGTCGGACCCCGGACGATCGCCCTGTGGAACCCCGAGGCCGCCGTCCCCGAGGATCCCCAGCACCCCGATGAGGTCCGGTGGTCGGTGCACGCCGAGACGGCGCTGGTGGCGAGCCGGCTCATCGACGCCGGCCTGCGCACGTTGGTGTTCTGTCGATCGCGCCGCAGCACCGAGCTGGTCGCCGAGGACCTGCGACGCATCGTGCACTCGGAGCGGAGCCACCGGATCCGGTCCTACCGCTCCGGCTACCTGGCCGATGAGCGGAGGGAGATCGAGGGGGCGCTCATGGCCGGCGAGCTCGATGCCGTCGTCGCCACCAGCGCGCTCGAGCTGGGCGTCGACATCGGCGGGCTCGACGCCGTCGTGCTCAGTGGGTATCCCGGTACGACGGCGTCGTTCCGCCAGCAGGTCGGCCGCAGTGGGCGCAACCGCCAGCCGTCGCTGTCGGTGCTCGTCGCGGGTCAGGATCAGCTCGATCAGTGGATGATGCGCCACCCCGACTCGCTGTTCCGTCGCCGAGCCGAGCGATCGGTGATCAATCCGTCGAATCCGAGCGTGCTCGTTCCACAGATCGGCTGCGCCGCCCACGAACTGGCGATCACCGAACGCGACCACCAGTACTGGCCCGACAACCTGGACGAGGCCGTGGCCGAGCTGGTTCGGACCGACCGGGCCGTGGTGCGCTCGACGCCCTCGGGCGAGCGGAGCGTGGCCTGGACCGGACGGGGTTCACCCGCCGCGACGATCAGCCTGCGATCGGCGTCCCGGGGCGAGTTCCGGATCCAGTCCGTCGACGGCCAGCTCATCGGCACCCTCGACGAGGCGCGGGTCGCGTCGTCGGCACACCCGGGCGCCATCTACCTGCATCAAGGGCGCGCCTGGCGCGTCGAGACCTTGGATCGAGCCGCCCGCACCGCGGTCGTCCGGCCCGACGACGGCACCACGTACACGCAGACCCGGTCGACGACATCGATTGCGCTGCTCGAGACCGATCGGTCCTCGATCGTCGGCCGGAGCCCGGTGCACCTCGGGAGCGTCGAGGTCACCACGCAGGTCGTGGGCTACCAGGTGCGGTCGAGCACGACCCACGAGGTGCTCGACCGGGTGGACCTCGACGTCGACCCGTCAGTGCTCACCACCCGAGGCGTCTGGTACTGCTTCGACGACCGGTTGGTCGACGACGCCGACGTTCCACCGGGCTCCCTTCCGGGCGCGCTCCATGCCGCGGAGCACGCAGCGATCGGCATCCTGCCGCTGTTCACGATCTGCGACCGCTGGGACGTGGGCGGCGTGTCGACCGCGTTCCTGCCCGAGACCGGGACCGCGACCGTGGTGATCCACGACGCGTTCCCCGGTGGCGCGGGGATTGCGGAGCTCGCCTTCGACGCGGCCGATGCCCACCTGGCCGCGACACTCGACGTGCTGCGATCATGCCCCTGTTCGAGTGGGTGTCCCGGCTGCGTGCACTCGCCGAAGTGCGGCAACGGCAACGAACCCCTCGACAAGGCCGCCGCGATCCGACTCGTCGCAGCGACGCTCGCCTGACGGCGCAACGAACCCGCGCACCGTCGATCGACGTCAACCGCCCTCGACCAGCACCGTGAGTCGTTCCCGCAGGCGTCGCCCGGCGAGCGCACGTCCGACCACCGGCACCGTCGCCGCCTCGAGCTCGACCGTCACCGTGGCCAGACCGCCGGGCCGGGTCGCGCCGCGCACCTCCACTGCGACTCGGTCCGCGAGTCCGGCGGCACCGAGCGCACGTCGAGCGGCATCCGCGGTCGGCTCGACCGTCACGGCGCGCGCCGCGATCCGCGCCGCTCCGACGGCGAGCACCTGATCACGAGCCAGGAGTCCCGCCTGCACGACGACCAGCGCGACCACCACGACGACCGGGAGCACGAGCGCGGTCTCGACCGTCGCCTGGGCCACCTCATCTCGAGCGGACGTGCTGCGGCGACGGCAACTCACCCGGCCTGTCGGAGGACCCGACCGATCACCGCGTCGAAGAGCCGGCCGACGGCATCGGACCGGGTCACCCAGGCAATCAGGGCGAGTGCCACGGCCGCCGCGCCGAGGAGCACCAGCGCGTACTCCACGGTGCTCTGCGCCCGGGTGTCCGCCATCTGGAGGTGGACCGACGCGATCCACCAACGCCGCAACGTGTCACCGGCACTCCGGTGCCGGCGGCCGACGGGCGCGGCAGGTCGTCGCGGGTCGAATGGTCTCGTCGATCGGTTCACGGTGGGCTCCAACGAGTCGGTGAGGTGGAGGGGAAGCGGAGGTCCTCTGCCGCCGTCAGTCCGACGGGGACGAGCGTGGTCACGACGAATGCCGGCAGCACCAGCAACGTCAGCGGGATCGCGAGCAGCGCGGGAAGTCGCCGGACCCGGGCCTCGACCCGACGGCGGGCACGCCGCCGCTCCTGCTGGGCGATCGCTCGCAACGCGGGGCCCGCCGGCTCCCCCGAACTCACCGAGGCGACCAGCGAGGCGACGATCGGCTGAGCCGCCGGTCCCATCCGCTGACCGAACGTGCCGAGTACCTCGGTCATCGAGGCGCCGCGGGTGAGTTCGGCGTCGGCGCGGCGGAGGGATCGGGCGGTCGGGCCCTCGCCGGTCGCGGCGACCGCGGCGATCGCCTGCGCGAGACCGAGGCCGGCGCTGACGGCGACGGCGAGCAGATCGACACTCGCGGACAGGTCATCGGGCGGGGCGCTGTCGCGTGACGACGACCACACCGCAGTCGGCGCTCGTCGAGACGACCGATGCGTCCGACGGTGACCCGGCCCGGGGCGGTCTCCCACCCGCGCACTCGGATCGCGTCGAACCAGCGGGCGGCGCACGAGGAGCCGGAGTGCGACGACGAACACCGCACCGGAGGTGAGCACCGCCCTCATCGGGTGGCCGCACGAACCATCGTCCGGGCCACGGCGGCACCGGCGGCGTCGAGGGCCAGCCCGACGCACAGGCACACCGTTCCCCCGGCGGTGAACAACAGGGTGTGCCCGACCCGAGGATCGACGAGCACGAACACCGCGGCGCCGAGCGGCGGCAACGCCACGAGAACCGCCGCGGTGCCCCGGGCCTGCGCGGTCAGCGCTCGGGTCTCGTCGGCGAGTTCGAGTTCGTCGAGCAGCGTTGCGGCCACGCCATCGAGCGCGGCGGCCAGATCACCGCCATGGTGGGTTCCGAACCGACACGACCGGACGAGCAGCGCCACGCCCGCCCCGAGTGACCGGTCGGCCCAGGCCCGAAGTGCCTGATCGGCGGTGCGACCCCGCTGCATCGACCCGACGACCGCCTCGAGCTCACCCCGGAGTGGCTCGCTCGCGGCTCGCGCCGCATCGTCGAGCGCCACGGGCAGGGTGGCCCCACCACGGACGGACCGGGCCAGATCGGCGGCGAGTTGCGGCAGGAGCACCGCGAGCTGTTCCCGAGCTCGCCGATCCCGCCGGCGACGGTGGTGACGCGCGGCGAGCAACGCGGCGACCACCGCCCCCGCCACCAGCACGATCACGAGTGCACCTCGCCGACCGGCGCGACCACGTTGACGAGGGCGCCGTCGACCAGATCGTGCACGGCGTGCACCCGACGCGAGCCGTCGGGCTCTCGCCGCATGCCGACGAGCACGTGGACCGACGATCGGATCTGCGCGCGGACGACCTCGATCGGGATCCCGTCGGCCGAGGCCAGCGCCATGGTCTCGAGACGCGCCAGCGCGTCGGTCGCGGTCGCGGCGTGGAGCGTCGACATGGAACCCAGATGACCGGTCGACAACGCCCAGAGCATGTCGAGCGCCTCGGCACCACGGACCTCACCGACGACGAGTCGATCGGGCCGGAGACGGAGTGCGGCGCGGACCAGGTCGCGCATCCCGATCCGACCCACACCGTCGGCGGTGCCCGGCCGCGCCTCGAGTCGCACGACGTGTCCACCGGGGAAGCAGAGCTCGGCGACGTCCTCGATGGTCACCACCCGTTCCGTCGGGCTCAGCGCGGCACCGAGTGCGTTGAGCAACGTCGTCTTGCCCGAACCCGTCGCGCCGTACACGACCAGATTGCGGCGAGCGGCCAGCCGATCCTCGAGGAGGCGGCGGCACGGGCCGGCGACCTCGGCGAGCGGGAGCCGGGCGGCGCGGTGGCGACGGAGCGCCAACACCGGGCCGTCGACCGCCAGCGGGTCGAGCACGACGGTGACACGGGTGCCGTCCGGCAGGCGGGCGTCGACCACCGGATGGGCACGGTCCGCCCGGAGTCCGAGCGGTGCAACCAGTCGCTCGATGGCGGTCCGGATCTGCGCGTCGTCCACGATGGTCCCGGATCGCTCGAGACGACCTCGGCGTTCGACCCACACCGGACCCGGGCCGTTGACCAGGACGTCGGAGACCGCCGGATCGTCGAGCAGTTCCTGGATCGAGCCGAGCCCGGTGAGCTCGACGGCGAGTTCACGGGCCAACCGCGCTGCCACCCGGGGGTCGAGCAGCGGCGCCTCGTCGAGGACGAGGTGCTCCAGCGTGGCGATCGGGTCGCTCACGGGGGCGTCGTCGTCTATGAATCGGCGGCGAACGGCAGCGGCGACCGCGTCGAGCCTCACCACAGCCGCCGCACCGCGTTGCGCAGCATCGGGGGGACCCGGCGCGCCAACACGCCGGCATCCACCGCCCGGGCCACGGCCGGATCGACGCCGATGGCGGCGGCAACAGGTGCACCCACCACGTCGCCGACATCGCGGCGGTCGAGCGCCCGACCGGGATCGAGCACCACGACGACGCCGTCGGGTCGCACACGGAGACGACTGGCCCGGCGCAGTGCCAGATAGCAGGACCGGATCACCAGGAGCGTCCGGCCGCCCGGTACGACCGGCGTCTCGGGCAGCACGCCGGCGTCAACGACCACGGTGCGGTGCTCGACGGCGAGCGCCGTCCAGAGGTCGGTGAGTCGATCCGGCGGACACGACCTACCTGCGCCCGAGGGCAGGAGGCTCAGCCCGTCACGCACCGGGACCTCGAGCCGTGCCAGTGCGTCGACGGTGACGGTGTCGGCCGCACACCAGTCGAGCACCCCCTGTCCGGAGGGCTCCTCGAGGCCGAGGACCGCCGGCTGATCACCAGCGAGGTCGACGAGCAGCGTGCGCTCGTGCACGGCCGCCTCGAGCGCAGCGGCCGCCGCCGTCACCGACACGCCGGACCCACCCTTCACACCCCAGAACACGTGCAGGGTCAACGAACCCTCCTCGGACCGCGCCGGGCGCGTGGCACCGGCGACTCCGAACGGGGGAAACAGGGTGACGGCCGCGGGCGCGCCGCGACGACGTCAGTGGGAACGCTAGTGAGAACTCACGCTGCGATGCACCGGGCCGAACTGCCCGGGACGCTGATGAGGGAACTCAGACGGCGAGCAGATCGCGTGCGCCGGTGTCCGAGGACGGGTGTCGCAGCTTCGACATGGCCCGGGCCTCGATCTGGCGGATGCGCTCACGGGTCAGGTTGAAGTGCTCCCCGACCTCCTCGAGCGTGCGCGGCTCACCGCGGTCGAGACCGAAACGCAGTTTGAGGATCTCGCGCTCGCGCTCGTCGAGCGGCGACAGCAGTCGGCTGATCTCGTCGGGCAGCAGTGCGGTGGCAGCCACCTCGAACGGCGACTCGGCCGAACGGTCCTCGACCACGTCACCGAGTTCGGCGTCGCCGTCCTCGCGGAGCGGCTCGCTGAGCGAGAGCGGCTCGGCGGCGAACCGAAGTGCCTCGGTGACCTTGTCCTCGGGCATCTCGACCTCGGCCGAGAGCTCCGACAGCGTGGCCGGGCGACCCAGCTTCAGTTCCAGGCGGGCCCGTGCCTTCTGCAGACGGGCGAGGGTGTCGCCGGCGTGGACGGGCAGCCGGATGGTGCGGCCCGTGTTGGCGATGCCGCGGGTGATGGCCTGACGGATCCACCAGGTGGCGTACGTCGAGAACTTGAAGCCCTTGCGCCAGTCGAACTTCTCGACGGCGTGCATGAGGCCGAGGTTGCCCTCCTGGATGAGGTCCAGCAGCGGCAGGCCGGAGGCCTGGTACTTCTTCGCGATCGAGACCACGAGACGCAGGTTCGACTGCACGAAGGTGCGCTCGGCGTTCTCGCCCTCACGCGAAACCTTTCGCAGCTCACGCTTGCGAGCCGGTGACAGACCCTTCGGGCTGGCCTCGAGTTCCTCGCGAGCGGCCGTGCCGTTCTCGATCGCCTGGGCCAGGCGAACCTCGTCGTCCTTCGTCAGGAGCGGGTACTGACCGATGTCGGTCAGGTAGAGACGGACGAGGTCTTCCTCATCACGTTCGACTCGATCCTTTGCCACGTCGCACCTCTTCGTCGTCGTCGGCCGTGTTCTCCGCCCATCGGGCGAACCCACCGGCAGTGGGTGAACCGCAGGCGAAACGCGTGCGGCGCAGAGGTTTACTGTACGGGTGGAGTCAACCCCCTCCACCGTGACGTCTGCCCGGCGGTCCGGGAATCCGCGCCAGCACTGGGATCCGGGCGCCCGATTGGGTCCGGACGGCCCAGTCGAGGTGCTCCGAGCGGCCCATCGGACCACCACGTAGCGTGGCAATGTCAACGCTGGTCGCGCGATCCCCGGGGTCGGCTCAGCGGTCGAGCGATTCGAGGGTCGGCTCGGGCGGCACCACCGGAGTGCCGTCGAGTTCAAGTCGGTCGAGCTCAGCCCGGAGCTCCGCCACGACCGGCCCCAACGATCGTCGGACCGACGGCGCCCCGACCGGAGATGCCGTCGCCACCACACGCTCGTACCCATCGGTCAGGAGCGGTACCGCAACGACCGTGCGAGCCGTGAGCACGTGCGCGGGATCGGCGCCGGCCTGCGCCGCCAGGAATGCCACCCAGCCGTCCAGTCCGGCGCCCCCGACGAGCGTGTCGAGCGGGAATTCGCGCAGCGTCGGGAGTCGCGCCTCCACCAGCGCCGCCCGCGCCACGTGCCCACGAATCCGCTCGGCGAGGTCGACGACGAGACCGTCATCGTCGGTGCGGTGCAGTGCGTCGCCGAGCACCGCGGCCAGCGATCGCTCGACCCAGACCAGCCGGCCCATCCGGAGCGCTCCCGTGACCAGTCCACCGTCGAAGTCGGGTTCCTCGCGCAACCGCCCGTCACTCACGACGCTCCCCCCGGGTCCATGGGTCGCTTCGGCCGGTAGCGGTTCGTGATCGGCAGTCGCCGGTCCCGGCCGAACGCCTTCTGCGAGATCCGGATGCCCGGCGGCGACTGCCGACGCTTGTACTCGGCGAGGTCGACCAGCGACGCAATCCGCACCACCAGCTCGGGGTCGTGCCCTGCGGCGATGAGTTCCTCACTGGTGAGGTCGCCATCGACGTAGGCCTCGATCAACGGATCGAGCACCTCGTACGGCGGCAGACTCTGTTGATCGTGCTGGTCCGGTCGGAGCTCGGCGGACGGCGGCTTCGTCAGGATCGACTCGGGGATCACCGGCGCGCCATCGCGCCGGTTGCGCCAGCGGCACAGCTCGTAGACCAGCAGCTTCGGGACGTCCTTGATGACGGCGAGGCCACCCGCCGTGTCGCCGTAGAGCGTCGAGTAGCCGACCGCGGTCTCGCTCTTGTTGCCGGTGGTGAGCACCAACCAGCCGAACTTGTTGGAGAGCGCCATGAGCGTGACGCCCCGGATGCGTGACTGCAGGTTCTCCTCGGTGAGGTCCTCGTCGAGGCCCTCGAAACTCGGTGCCAGCATGTCCAGGAATGCGTGGTGGGCGGCTTCGATCGGAATCGTCCGGGCGTCGATGCCGAGGTTGATCGACAGCTGCTCGGCGTCCGAGACGGAGTGGTCGCTCGAGTAGCGCGACGGCATCAGCACGGCGTGCACGGCAGCGGGACCGAGCGCGTCGGCAGCGATCGCGGCGACGAGCGCCGAGTCGACGCCGCCCGACAGACCGAGGGTGACCTCACGGAAGCCGTTCTTGCGGGTGTAGTCCCGCACGCCGAGCACGAGCGCCTCCCACACCTCGGCGGGCCCGTCGAGCACCTCGTCCACAGTCACCGGCGGAGCATCCGGTCGCGCCGCCGGCGCGTCGGTCACCTCGATCACGGTTCGGCTCGGCAGCCCGGTCCCGTCGGCGACCGCCACGTCGACGACCGTCTCGGCCTCGACGAATCGGGGCAGCCGACTGACGATCGAACCATCGGCGTCGAGGACGACCGATCCACCGTCGAAGACCAGGTCGTCCTGACCCGACACGAGGTTCACGTACGCGATCGGCGCACCACACTCGGCGACCCGTCGGCGCAACATCGACTCGCGCACCTCCTGCTTCCCGGAGTGGAAGGGCGAGGCGTTGACGTTCAGCACGATCTGCGCGCCCGACGCGCATGCGTGCGCTGCCGGGCCGTCGTCGACCCACACGTCCTCACACACCGTCACGGCGCAGGTGACGCCGGCGATCGAGAAGAACGGCTGGGCGCCGTCGCCGGCGTCGAAGTAGCGCTGCTCGTCGAACACCGCGTAGTTGGGGAGCGCCTGCTTCCGGTAGCTGCCGACGAGCCGCCCGCCGTGCAACACGGCGGCGGCGTTCCAC
The DNA here is from genome assembly GCA_903953195.1 of uncultured Actinomycetes bacterium. Classification (GTDB taxonomy): domain Bacteria; phylum Actinomycetota; class Acidimicrobiia; order Acidimicrobiales; family Microtrichaceae; genus SXMI01. The sequence continues at coordinate 2,658 of CAJBIS010000480.1, read as the reverse complement.
GGTCCGTCGTGGCGGTCGTGCGGGTCGGCGCCGAGGTGTCGGGCCCCCTCGACCCAGCCGACAACGGCCACGCAGTGACCCTCGATCCGCGTTGCGAGCCGTTCCAGCGCCTCGGTCTGGTCCTCGACGAACCCCGGCTTCAACAGCAGGTCCTCGGGCGGGTACCCGGAGATCGCCAGCTCGGGGAACAGCGCGACGTCGGCGCCCGCCGCCTCGGCCCGGGCGTGCGCGGCGGCGATCGCGTCGACGTTGTCGTCGAGCGCTCCGACGGTCAGGTCGAGCTGACACAGGGCGACCCGCAGTGACGGCACGGGCGTCAGGCTAGGACGCGTCGGCGTCGGGACGCGAACGTGGGGGCCCTCACGGGCCCCCACGTCGGAGTGTCGTCACGACCCGAGGGTCGCGTGCCGATCAGCTCGCTGCGGAGCAGACCGTCTCGGTGATCAGCCGCGCCACCACGTACGGGTCGCAGTTGGCGTTCGGGCGACGATCCTCGATGTAGCCCTTGCCGTCCTGGGCGACCTGCCACGGGATGCGGATCGAGGCACCGCGGTCCGAGACGCCGTAGCGGAACTCGGAGAAGTGCGCCGTCTCGTGCAGACCGGTGAGCCGGTCCTCATAACCGTGGCCGTAGCCGGCGAGGTGCTCCTCGACCTTGCCCTCGGCGCCGATGGCCTCGCACGCCGCGATGATCGGGTCGTAGCTCTCGCGCATCTGCTTGGTCGAGAAGTTGGTGTGGCAGCCCGCACCGTTCCAGTCGCCCTTGATCGGCTTCGCCGAGATCGAGGCGTTCACACCGAAGTCCTCGGCGATGCGGTAGAGCAGGAAGCGAGCCATCCACATGTGGTCGCCGACCTCGATCGTGCCCGCCGGGCCGATCTGGTACTCCCACTGACCGAGCATGACCTCGGCGTTGGTGCCCGAGATGGCGAGGCCCGCCTCGAGGCACGCCGTGGTGTGCGCCTCGACGATGTCACGACCGGCGATCTCCACCGCGCCGACGCCGCAGTAGTACGGACCCTGGGGAGCGGGGTAGTAGTAGCCCTCGGTCGGCCAGCCCAGCGGGCGGCCCTCCTTGAAGAACGTGTACTCCTGCTCCATGCCGAACCACGGGTCGAACGACGCGTACTTCTCGGCGACCGCAGCACACGCGGCGCGGGTGTTGGTGGGGTGCGGTTCCATCGTCTCGGGGATCAGCACGTCACAGAGCACGAGGATGTCGTCGCCACCGCGGATCGGGTCCGGACACGTGAACACCGGACGGAGCACGCAGTCCGAGTTGGAACCCGGTGCCTGGTTGGTCGACGAACCGTCGAAGCCCCAGATGCCCGGCTCGGCGCCATCGGCGAGGATCTTCGTCTTCGAACGCATCAACGGAACCGGGTCGGTCCCGTCGATCCAGATGTATTCAGCCCGATATGCCACAGGATCACCTTCTCTACGTTGACGCCGCACCACGATGGTGAGACCAGCCCGATACTTGCACTGTCCGGAACGGATGGCCGATCCGAACGCCCGTGCAGGCTCGCCGAGAGCGTTTTCGGAGCCGTTGCCCGATTGTGAACGCTCTGTGAACTGGACCGTTCACGCCTGTTGGTCCGACCGCCACGGCTGGTACACCCCTCGCACGGTCCGCCGTGGCCCCGGCGCCGGACCACTGCCTACATTGGGGCGAGATGGATGAAGACATGAACCTCGGCGACCTCCCTGACGCCACCGCCGGACACCAGCGCGACTACGTGCTGCGCACCGTCGAGGAACGTCGCGTGCGCCTCGTGCGCCTGTGGTTCACCGACGTGCTCGGCCAGTTGAAGTCGGTGGCGATCTCGCCCGTCGAACTCGACGCCGCCTTCGAGGAGGGCGTGCAGTTCGATGGTTCTGCGATCGACGGGTTCAGCCGTGTCCAGGAGAGCGACGTGCTCGCGTTCCCCGACCCGAACTCGTTCCAGCTGATGGCGGGTGACCGCAGCGAGGACATGACCGCCCGCATCTACTGCGACATCGCCAACCTGGACGGCTCACCGTTCGAGGGCGACCCCCGGCAGGTCCTGCGTCGCAACCTGCGCGAGGCCGCTGCGGCCGGGTACGAGTTCATGTGCGCGCCGGAGGTCGAGTACTTCTACCTCGCCTCGGACGACTCATCGGGTGCGCCACAGCCGCTCGATCACGCCAGCTACTTCGACCTCACCACGTTCGACGAGACCTCCGACATCCGACGTCGCACCATCCAGCGACTCGAGACCACGGGCATCCCCGTCGAGTACGCCTTCCACGAGGACGCTCCCTCGCAGCACGAGATCGACCTGCGCTACACCGACGCCCTCGGCATGGCCGACAACGTGATGGCGCTGCGCATGATCGTGCGCGAGGTCGCCATGGCCTCGGGCGTGCACGCCACGTTCATGCCGAAACCGATGGAGGGCGTGCAGGGTTCCGGCATGCACACGCACCTGTCGCTGTGGCAGGGCGACACCAACGCCTTCTACGACGCCGACGACGAGTACGGGCTGAGCGCCGTCGCCCGCAGCTTCATCGCCGGCGTCCTGCGCCACGCCGGCGAGATCACGGCCGTCACCAATCAGCCCGTCAACTCCTACAAGCGGCTCGTCGCCGGCTTCGAGGCGCCGGTCCACATCTCGTGGGCGCGCAACGACCGCT
>CAJBIS010000479.1 GCA_903953195.1 uncultured Actinomycetes bacterium | reverse complement strand
GTCGTCGGGCAGGTACGTGACCGCGTCGACCGCGGCCATGTGCTCGACGATGCCGCCGGTGGTCGGCCACTGCGAGCGGTCGGTGTGGATGGTGGGCGGTTCGCTCGCGCCGGGAACGAGCTGTTCCGGGTCCTGCCAGTGGCTGACCAGACGATGGAACACCGTCTCGGGGTCGGGCGCATCCGCGATCCCGAGCACCTTCGACACCTTCAGGCCGAGCTGTCGGGGCCGGCGGTTCGCCGGCAGGGCCCGTGCGGCCGAGTCGAACCACGACGGCGGCACCTGTCGGGCGGCCCCGGCGCCGACGCCGCGCACGGAGGCGGGCACCCGGTTGATGCGGTCCCAGATGGCGGGCACCCAGACGTAGCGGTTGTACCCGGCGAACAGCTCGTCGCCGGCGTCACCCGAGAGCGCGACCGTGACACTGCGGCGGGCGAGTTCCGACACCAGGTGCGTGGGGATCTGCGACGAGTCGGCGAACGGCTCGTCGTACATGCCGCCGAGCTGGTCGACGACGGCGAGGGCGTCGGCGTCGGTGACGACCAGCTCGGTGTGGTCCGCACCCAGATGGTCGGCGACCTTGCGGGCATCGCTGGACTCGTCGAAGTCGGCGGAGGTGGAGCCGATGGTGAACGTCCGCACCGGTGTCGACGACACCTGCTGGGCGATCGCCACCACGGTCGAGCTGTCGATCCCACCGGAGAGGAACGCGCCCACGGGCACGTCGGCGACCATGCGGCGGCTCACCGAGCGCCGGAGCAGTTCGTCGAGCTCGTCGACGGCGTCGTCGGGTGAGCCACCGAACGTGGCGCCGCGTGCGACCACCTCGAAGTACGACCAGTACGGCCGTGGCGTGCCGATCGTGCCGTCGGCCGCGATCTCGACCAGGCAACCCGGCTCGAGCTTCCGGAATCCGCGGAACACCGAGTACGGCGCCGGCACGTACTTGTACCGGAAGAACAGCGCGAGCGCGTCGTGGTCGACGGGCCGGTCGAAGTCGGGGTGTGCGCGGATCGCGTCCAGCGTCGAGCCGAACACCACCTCACCGTTCCCCAGGGTGCCGACGTACAGCGGCTTCTCGCCCATGCGGTCACGGGCCAGGGTCAGGCGACGTTCGCGGCGGTCCCACACGGCGAAGGCGAACATGCCGTCGATGCGATCGAGCACCGACTCGACCCCCCACCGGGCGATCGCCTCGAGGAGGATCTCGGTGTCGGAGTGCCCGCGGCGTTGGACTCCGAGGGCGTCGAGTTCGGCGGCGAGCTCGGCGTGGTCGTAGATCTCGCCGTTGAACGTGATGACCCACCGCTCGTCGGCCGACAGCATCGGCTGGGCACCCGCCGGGGACAGGTCGAGGATCGAGAGTCGTCGATGCCCGAACCCGACGCCGGTCTCGGGTTCCACCCACACGCCGGACCCGTCCGGTCCGCGCGGCGTCATGGTCGCAGCCATCTCGGTGAGCATGCGTTCCGTGCCGTCGGCGGGCCGCCGCTGATGGGGCTCGAGCACGCCGACGATGCCGCACATGAGGACCAACGCTACCGGGCCGCCGGGCCGGATCGGTCCGACCGCCCGTGTCTGCCAGACTCCGGAGGTGCGGGTGCTGCAGCTGACCTCGACCAACGACCGGCGGGGCGCCGAGACGTTCGCCGGCCAGCTCGCCGACGAGCTCCGACGGCGGTCGTTCGACGTCACCACCGCCGCACTCGGTCCGTCCTCGTCGTCGGAACCGCTCCCGTTCGTCGTGCTGGGACCGGGGCGCACCCACCCCCGCACCTGGATGGCGCTCGTGGGCGCCGCTCGCGCGCACGACGTGATCGTGGCGCACGGCGGGCCGAGTCTGCAGCCCGCCGCGGCAGTCGCCGCGCTGACGAGACGACCGTTCATCTACCGCAACATCGGGGACCCGGCGTTCTGGGGCGGCGTGCGCGGTGCGGATCTGCGGATCGGCGGGCCGCTGCGTCGTGCTGCTGCCGTGATGGCGTTGTACGGCGATGCGTCCGAGTACCTCACGGAGCGCTATCGGCTGGACCGGAACCGTGTGGTGGTCAGCACGAATGCCGTCGACGTCGACCGGTTCCGTCGGCGGACCTCGTCCGACCGGGTCGCAGCCCGGGTCGAGCTCGGCGTCGAGGGCGACGACCCCGTGGTGGGGTACCTGGGAGCGCTGTCCGCCGAGAAGTGTCCCGGTCTGGCGGTCGACGTCGTCGAGCGCGTGCCCGGCGCACGGCTGCTCCTCGCGGGCGACGGCCCGCTCCGTCCGGAACTCGAGACGCGTGCGGCTTCCTCGGCCTGGGCGGTCCGCCTCGTCGGCTCCGTGGCCGATCCGGCGCGGTTCCTCGACGCGCTCGACGCGGTGATCATCCCGAGTCGGACCGAGGGCGTACCCGGCACGTTGCTGGAGGCTGCGCTCGTCGGCGTGCCCGTGGTCGCCACCGACGTCGGCGGCGTGCGTGAGGTCGTCGATCGCGTCGGCGGTGGTGTCGTCGTCCCGTCCGGCGACGTCGGTGCGTTGGTGGACGCGACCGAGTCGGTGCTCGCCCGTCCCGAGGCGTTCGTCGCCGATCAGTCCGAGGTGGTGGCCCGACACGGCATGGTCGCCATCGCCGACGACTGGGCCCGTGTCCTGCGCCGCGTGGTCAGGTGACGACGAGTTCGGGCGCCGGGTCGCGACCCCACGTCGATCCGGCCACGGCCCGGTAGATCCGCAGCATCTGGTCCGCGGCCGCGTCGATGGTGAATCGCTCCTCGAACGACGCCCGCCCGTTCACCGACAGCCGACGAGCGAGTTCCGGTTCGTCGAGGACGCGCTCGATCCCGTAGTCGAGCGATTCCCGGGGGACGACGAGCGAGTTGCGGCCGTCGATCAGCACCCCTTCGAGGCCGGCGACGGGCACGCTCACGACCGGCGCCCCACAGGCCATGGCCTCGATCAGTGCCCCGGCGGCGCCTTCACGCCGAGAGCTGCACACCACCACATCGGCGGCGCGCAACAGGTCGGCCACATCGTCGCGTTGACCGATCAGGTGGATGCGGTCGCGTGAGGCGAGTGAATCGCGCAACTCGTCGATACGACGACTCGACGACCCGACGCGGCCGGCGATGACGAGCTCGACGTCGTCACGCCGTTCGGCGAGTCGGTCGAACGATCGCAGGAGCAACGGATAGTCCTTCTGCGGTTCCTGTCGCCCGACGGCCAGGACCAGCCGCGACGCCGTGTCGACCGGGAGGTCGTCGGGTCGCGACACCGGCTGCTCGCCGCGGTACGGGAACAGGTCAGGATCGCGACCTCGTTCACCGAGCAGGATGTGGTCGCGTGGAGCGTGGATCGCCTGACCGTTGATCCGGCCCACCGCAGGCGTGACGGCCTGGTACCACGACTTCGAGGCGCGGCCCAGCCCCGCTTCGATCCAGCGCAGCGCACCCAGCTTCCACGGGTCGACGCCCGGTTCCTCGCGGCGGCCCTCGCCGTAGTTGGTGTTCGCCCAGGTGACCACGATCGGCGTGCCCGTCCTGACGACGGCGACCTGGGCCGGCAGCGTGGCCTCGTGGAGGCTGGCGTGCACCACGTCCGGGTGCAGCTGCTCGATCAACTTCCTGAGCGCCCGGGCCCGCTTCGGCGTGCCTGTGATCGACGAGAGGTCGTGGACGACGACGCCGAGTGACTCGAGTGTCGGAACGAGTGACTGACGCGTGGTCAGGACGGCGAGATGGATGGTGACGCCGGCCTCGAGGAGCACCGGTGCGACGGCCATGAACGACTGCTCGGTGCCGGCGTCGGGGGTGATGCCCGGCAGCACCGCGAGGACGGTCAGTGGTCGACGACTCGATCGGCGCCGTTCACCTCTCGCGCCGTCGGGCGCTTCGATCGGATCGGGACCCTCACCCACAGCCTGTGCTCCTTGCTGCCCCGAGCAGTCTGCCATGGGGCCGGAGGAAACCGGTGCGAAGCGCCAGCGCGCCTCGTCAGGCTGCGTCTGCGGATGTGACCTGGCGCGTCATCCGCTGTGCCGCCACGAGCATGACCATGATCGCCGTGGCCACGATGAGGGACGCAGCAGCAGGGATGTTCGCGCCGACCGGAATCAGCGCCACCAACACCAGCGCGACGACGAGGCGCAGGACGTTGAGCCGTCCGGTCATCTGCCAACCGAATGCCACATTGCCCAGCAGGTACATGGCGAGCCCGCCGAAGAACGCGCCAGCGGCATACGGCTCGAGCGGGTGGTCCGGGTGGGCGATCGAGTACTTGATCCCGAGTGCGAGGAGGACGTCGCCCGCCACCATCGGAAGGTGCAGCAAGGAGTACGCCAGACGTGCCAGACCGTTCTGTTCCCGGCCCGGCGTCGCGGCGACGAGCCGGTGTTCGGCCTCGACCGACACGCCATCGAAGTAGGTCCACCACAGGCTGGCCACGAGTGCGACGCCGACGAGCGCGAGCGCCAGCGTCGGCGCCGTGACGTCGGCGATCTTGGCGCCGATCCCGATCGCCAGGATCGACTCGCCGAGGGCGATGATCATGATGAGTGCGTGTCGTTCGGCGAAGTGGCCGGCGACCAGTCGCCACTCGACCCGGCTGAACGTCGCGGCGACCAGGAAGTCGGCCAGCACGGCGAGGATCCAGCACGCATAGCCGGCGGGGCCGTCGATCACGGTGCCGAGGGCCAGCAGGACGACGGCGATCCCCCCGCCGATGGCGTTCCGCTGGACGGTGGAGCGGAACTCGGCGTCGTCGCGACTGGCGAAGTAACCGAGCGTCATGTGGATGAGTCGGATCGCAGCGTACGAGACGACGAACTCGGTCGCGAGATCTCCGAACGCACGCGGGATCGCGAGCGCCATGACGACGAACGATCCCATCGCCGCGAAGATGACGAGACGCACGGCGATCGAGTTGGGATCGACGGAACTGGTGAGCCACGCGAATCCGGTCCAACCCCGCCACAGCACGGCGAGGATGACGAGCCCACTGGCGAGCCCGGCCCACGACCCCTCCTCGACCATGAGCGCGGTGCACTGACTGATCGCGAGCACGAACACGACGTCGAGCAGCAGCTCGAGCGGGACGACCCGCTCCTCGTCGCGGCGACCCAGCGCGAAGTGGCGTGTGGTCATGCGGTGGCCCACTGATCCACGAACTCGCCGAGGCTCGTGTGCAGCGCTGAGGAGAAGGCGAGCGTCGGGATGTCGGCTGGACCGATGGCGCGGGGATCGGCGCCGGCGAGGTCGCGCAGTTCGTGGATCATGCCGTCGATCACGACCAGCTCGGCGACGCCGTCAGCGAACGCCCCGGCGAGCGAGTCGACGCCCGATCCCGGTGGTCCGCCGGGGTTGAGTGGCGTGTTGAAGTCAGCGGTCCCACAGGTGATCAGCACCGAGCTCGGGTGGTCCCAGCGCGCCGCGAGCGCGACGGGGTCGACGCGGTCCTGCGTCACGCCGACGGTGGTTCGCAGCTGCTGGAAGATCGTGCCGTGGATCGTCGCCTGCAACTGCGCGGTCGCACCGGACGCCTCGGGCAGCGGGTCCATGGCGTCCTCCGGCGAGAGTTCGGTCCCGCCACGGATCGAGGTGACGCCGGTTCGGATCCACGCCCCGAGGGTGGTGGCGTCGGCCGGCTCGACGCCGGGCGTCGTCCCGAGCACATCGGTCAACTGCCGTTCGAGGATGTCGAGGATCCGTCCGTACTGGGGTTCGATCAACGCGAGCCCGGCGGGCGTCGGGCCGTCGCCGGCATCGACGGCGGCCGCCAGCGCCACCATGCCCCCCTCGCTGTGGCCCAGGAACAGCAGGCGGTCGGCGTCGATCCCGTGTCGGTTCCCCAGGTGGCTCAGCGCATCCCGGGCGACCTGGACGAAGAGTTCGTCGAAGGTTCGTTCCGCCGCATCCCCGGGTCGGTCCTCGAACGGGCCGAGCCCGGTCTCGCCCGCACCGAACTTGTCGTAGCGGAGCGACGCGACGCCGCGGCCGGCGAGGACCTCGGCGAGCCAGACGTGGGTGTCCATCCGCACGTCCGCGAATCCCGGCACAGCGGAGTTCCCGTCGCGGTCGGTCGGGCCGCTTCCGGCGATGATGACGACGCCGGGCACGGGGTGGCCGACTGTCTCAGGCATCCGCAGCGTGCCGTGCACCGTCAGGTCGCCGCTCGAGAACGAGGTGTGCTCGTCGGATCCGATCATGAACGGTGTGTTCTGGCGCAGGACATGGGAGAAGGATTCCAGTCAGTGGCGTCGATAGGGTGCGCCCATGTCTATCGCCATCGAGCTGTCCGAGTCCGAACTGTCGGTCGTGCTGAGCGGGGCGAGCACGGTGCTCGCGCTCAAGTCGCATCTGGTCGTGCCCCTGAGCGAGGTCAACAGCGTGTCGGTGGAGTCACTCGAGCAGGCACGTTCAGAGGGTGCCGGCATCAAGGTGCCCGGCGTTCGCATCCCCGGTGTGTTCCGCGCCGGATCGTACCGAACGGGCGAGTCGTGGCAGTTCTGGTACGTCGGTCACCCCGACGAGGTGCTCGTCGTCGACCTCGCAGATGACAGGTACGAGCGGCTGGTCCTCGAGGTCGATGACCCTCGCGCCGAGGCCGACCGAATCAACGCTGCCCGCGGAGCCTGATCCCGAGGTGCCACTCAGGCGGTGGTGAAGCGCCACCAGGTCCCGGCGTTGGCGTTCGTCGTCCCGCCATTGCCCACGGCGCGCACCTGCCAGTAGTAGGTCGTCCGGACCGTCAGGTTCCTCGCCGTCGCCGAGCGACTCGTGCCGACCGATGTCCACGTGCCGTCACAGGTGCTGTTGTTGATCGTGTCCAGGCACACCTCGTACCGCGTCACGCCGCTGCTGGCACCCCATGACAGGGTCAGGCTGGTTGCCCGACCGGTGGCACCGTTCGCCGGGCTCGTCTTGTTGAACGCGCCCGGCGCGGCGGCCGTCGTGAACGTCCACCAGGTTGTGGTGTTGGCGTTCGTCGTCCCGGTCGCGTTGCGGGCCCGGACCTGCCACTCGTACCTGGTCGAAGCGGTCAGGGCGGCGAGCGTCGCGGTGCGGGCCGCGGCCGTGCT
>CAJBIS010000478.1 GCA_903953195.1 uncultured Actinomycetes bacterium | reverse complement strand
TGACTGGAGTTCAGACGTGTGCTCTCCGATCTGCCTGGGAATGGGTACGCGTACCCTGCGTCAGCGGAGCCCTCAGCCGCGCCAACGCCACGGTGGACCGCGGAACCTCGCGTACCGTGCAACGGGTGGAGTCGATCCCGCCCGTCCTCGAAGCGACCATCCGGACCCAACTGCGGGAACGTCAGACCCCGGGGCTGGCACTCGCGTGCTTCGACGCCGACGGCATCCGGTTCGCCGGAGGGGTCGGACACGCCGACCTGGCTCGGGGCGAGCCGGTCACACCCCGGACAGTGTTCCGGGTGGCATCGATCTCGAAGCTGTTCACGACGACGCTGCTGCTGACCGCGGTCGACGCCGGGCTCGTCGATCTCGATGCACCGGTGAACCGCTCGCTGCCTCCCGATCTCCGGATCACCACGGTCGACGGGGCTCCGGCGGAGTCTCGGGTCCGCTCGCTCCTCTCGCACACCTCCGGCCTGCCCGCCGGGGCCCGCGGCGCCGATCTCGGCAACCGGGCGCTGACCCGGTTCACGAACGGCGGGCCGCTCCGATCCCTCACCGACGCCATCTCCGGACTGCGGCTCGTTCCGCGACCGGGCGAGCGGGTGATCTACTCGAACACCGCGTTCAACGTGGCGGGTTTCATCGCCGGTCAGGCGTTCGGTCAGCCGTTCGAGGAGGCGGCACGAACGCACGTGCTCAAACCCCTCGGCATGAACGAAGCCGAGTTCACCGGTCGCCGAGTCGGCCCCGGGGTCGCCACGCCGTACGGTTCGATCGTGCCGCCGGCCGCGGGACCGAAACCGGCGGACCATCTCCGTCTCGTCGCCACGCCGATGGGCGGGCTGACGACCGGCGTGCTGGATCTGACCCGCTTCGGCCGGATGGTCCTCAACGGCGGCGAAATCAATGGACAGCGCATCCTGAGCCGTCAGCTGTTCGACGAGGCGACCACGTTGAGCACCCGCAACCACCCGGAACTCGAGCAGGGTTTCGGGCTCGGGTTCAAGGTCCAGACCTGGCGTGGCCGCACGATCATCGGCCACGACGGCAACATGCCGGGCGTCGCCACCCAGCTGTGGCTGGCACCCGACGACGGCGTGGGCGTGGTCGCGCTCACCAACGGCTACTCACTCGGCGTGCCGCACACGATCGCGGCCGCCGCGCTGGCGCACGCGCTCGGCCTGCCGCCCGACCCGACGCCCGATCCCCCGGCGGACGTCAGCGCATGGGAGGAGTTCGGCCGACGGGTCGAGGGCACGTACGAACTCCAGGACTCCCAGATGCCCGGGCTCGTCGGACGGGTCGCGAACCTGATCGGCAAGGTGCGGCTCCGCCACGAGACCGCCGGCCGGCTCCGACTCGACGGCAACGCCGGGTCCGACGGCCCCGTCTGGCTGTGGCCCGACGGTCAGCTCGGCCACTATCGGGTCGACGGCGCAGTCGACCCCGGCATCAACGCGTTCATCGAGGAACGGTCCGACGGGTCGCACCTGTGGCTCGGCCACGGCGCCCACCTGCTCCGCAAGTAGGGACCGTCTCGGTCCGTCGAGGCCGCGGCGACCCGCGTGCGACACGCACCTGCGTGCGGTGCGCTGCGCCTGACGGCTACTGCGTTGCCGGCGGGAAGGGACAGTGGCGACAACCACTGCCGCAGCACTCCCCCCTCGCGAGCAGCGCCGGGCCGGTCATGACCAGGAGCCCGGTGTCGGGGTCGAAGTAGAAGTCCTCGCCGCGGGCGACGGCCCGGTCATGGCACTCCTGGACGCTGTCCGACATGCCCGCACGCGACCACAGCCTCCCGCCGGCGACAAGCCGGTCCGGGGCGAGAGGGCGCTGCGCCTCCTCGTCGGCTCCAGCGACCCGGTCATCACCCGCCGGCGAGCCGTTCGAAGGGAGCGTGCACGATGACGTCGATGTCCATCGTCGTGCGGGGCTCGGAGTCGACGATCGAGGCGAACGAGCCGGTCACCAGATACGGAAATCCTGCGTCATTCAGCGCACCGACGACCGTCGACACAAACGCGGTGAGATCGTTCACTGCTTGTCCGGGGTGGTGGCCCGACGGACCGCTCCCGCGGCGCTGATCTTCGCTGCGACCTCAGACATCTCGATCGCGATCTGATTACGCCGTGCGGGAGTCATCGACCTGATCGCATTCAACTGCAGCTGGCGAACTTCCGCGGATGTGTCGGACGGTTCAGACACGTCGAAAGTGTAACGAGCCGCTCCGACGCCGCTCCCAGGAACGACGAACGGCCCCCGGTACGGGGGCCGTCTGCGTTCTCGATGGTGGCGGGGGCAGGATTTGAACCTGCGACCTTCGG
>CAJBIS010000477.1 GCA_903953195.1 uncultured Actinomycetes bacterium | reverse complement strand
CGGGCGCCGGGGCCGGGGCCGGGGGCGGAGGTGCGGCGCCCGGAGGCGGCGGCGCGTAGCCGGGCGGCATGCCCGTCGCTGCGCCGGAACCGGGGCCGTTGCGCTTCTTCCAACCCGAGCGGCGAACGAGGCCGACGATCAGGAAGATGACGCCGAGCACGGCGAGTCCGACGCCGCCGAAGATCGCGCCGACACTGAGGCCCACCCCGCCGAGCGATGGCACGGTGATGACCAGGTAGCGGCCGTCGGCGAGCGAACTCTCACCTGGCGACTCGCAGATCAACCGGTACGACTCCCCTTCGACCGTGTCGAACTGGTAGGCGAGGTCGTAGCTGTTCTCACCCGAGGTGACGTTGCCGGTGGTGCCCGCGCTCGGCGAGGTGAACTGGATGCGGTTGCCGTTCGAGTCCTCGCCGGTGCAGTCAGGGCTGGGGACACTGGCGAGGATGAGTCCGCCGTTGTCGGAGGACGCACTGAACGTGGTCTCCTCGCCGAGCGCGGTCGAACCGGACTCCTCGGCAGCCGTGGCGATCTGGTTGACGAACGACACGCAACCGAATCCGCCGGCGCCGCACGACGCCAGGGAGAGTCCCAGCATCACCAGTCCTGCAATCAGCCAGCCCTTCGGCGGCGTGGGTCCGTCTGCCATGTCGGCCTCCTGAACTCGTTTCACGTCAGTATTGCGGGCCAATCCGACAATCGGTCGGATTTCCCGCGTCGACGCGACCGTTCAGCTGAACGTCACACCCGCGGCACGTTCGGCGATGAGGTCGAACCGGTCGTCGGGCTGCACGACCGCGAGCCGCACGTGATCGGCGGCGGCCGGGCCGTAGAACTCGCCGGGACTGGCGATCACGCCGAGTTCGGCGGCGAGTCGTTCGACGAGCGACCACGCGTCGCCGCCGGGGGCCGGGACCCACAGGTAGAAGGCGCCGTCGGGGAGCGGCACGGTCAGACCGGTGGACTCCAGCGTGGCGGCGAGGCGGTCCAGGCGGGCGCGGTACCGGGCTCGCTGTGCATCGACGTGCACCTGATCGCCCAACGCGGCGACACCGGCGGCCTGTGCCGGGCCGGCGACCATGAAGCCGGCGTGTTTGCGCACCTCGGACAGGAAGTGCACGAGTTCGGGGTCACCGGCGAAGCACCCGACGCGCAGCCCCGCCAGGTTGGAGCGCTTCGACAGCGAGTGGACCGCCACCACGCCGTCACTCCCCGACTCGAGCATCGAGCGGCCCGGCGGCAGACCCGGTGCAGCCGGCTCGCCCGTCCACGTGAACTCCGCGTAGCACTCGTCGGAGAACACCGGCACACCGCGAGCGCGACCCCAATCGGCCGCAGCGGCGAGATCATCGAGCCCGCCGGCCGGGTTGCCGGGCGTGTTGACCCACAGACACAGCGCCCGGTCGGCGTCGGCGTCATCGACGGCGTCCAGGTCGAGTCGCCAGCGGTCGTCCATCGGCACGGGCACGGCGCGACAGCCGGCAAGAACCGCGCCCATGGCGTACGAGGGGTAGCTCACCGCCGGGTACAGCACGGTGTCACGGGACGGGTCATGCAGGCGCAGCCAGTGCGGGAGTCCGGCGACGAACTCCTTCGTGCCGATGCACGCCGCGATCTGCGACGGGTCGACCTCGACGGCGAACCGGTCGCGGAACCACTCCGAGTACGCCGTGCGGAGTGGCACCGTGCCGACCGACGGCGGGTACGGCCCGGCGCCCGCAGCGGAGGCGAGCGCCTCGAGGACCGCAGGCGCGGGCGGATCGCAGGGGGTGCCGACCGACAGGTCGACCGCGCCACCGGGCAGCGCCGCAGCCCGTTCACGCATCGCCACGAGCCGGTCGTACGGGTACGGCGGCAGCTCGAACGGGACGCCCGGCATCAGCTGGTCGCTCCACCCAGCGCGAACTCGCCGAACCGACCCGCCACACGGGGGTCGAGGCGAGCCGAGACCTGCATGCCCTCGGTGACCGCGAGCTCGCTGAGCACCTCGCCGTTGCGGTGGATCGCGGCCAGCACGTCGCCCCGGTCGTAGGGCACGAGCAGCTCGACCGCCGGGGTGAGGGCGCGCAGTCGGTCACCGATGCGCAGCACCAGTTCGTCGATGCCGGCACCGGTCACCGCCGAGACCGCGACCGAACCCGGATGACGGGCCGCCTCGTGCGCGGCACCGGGACCGAGATCCGACTTGTTGAAGACGAGGAGCTCCTCGCTCAGGTCGGCACCGATCGAGGTCAGCACCTCGTGCACCGCGGCGATGCAGCCGTCCGGATCGGGGCCCGATCCGT
>CAJBIS010000476.1 GCA_903953195.1 uncultured Actinomycetes bacterium | reverse complement strand
TTCGATCGCCGGGTGTGGGACGTGTTGGACGCGCAGGGGAGTGACGACGGCGGCACGGTGGTCCTCCGGTTGGTGAGCGCGGACGGCGATCAGGGCTTCCCCGGTCAGGTCGTCGCCACCGCCACGTACGAGCTGTCCGGCGACACGCTCACCATCACGTACGCGGCGACGACGGATGCGCCGACCGTCGTGAACCTCACGAACCACGGGTACTGGAACCTGGACCCGGCCGCCGACGGGACCGTGCCCACCGTCGAGCGACATCGTCTGCAGCTCGACGCGGCGCGCTACCTGCCGGTCGACGGCGCCGGCATCCCGACCGGCGGTCTCGTCGAGGTGGACGGCACACCGTTCGATCTGCGTGTCGGCGTCGAACTCGGTCCGGCGATGGTGGCGGTGGGCGGCGGGTTCGACCACTGCTTCGAGATCGACGGCCCTGACCTGCGCAGCCCGGTCGGCACGTTGCGGCGAGCGGCGGTGCTGTCGTCCCCGGACAGTGGTCGCTGGATGACGCTGCACACCGACCAGATCGGCGTGCAGTGCTACACGGGCAACGGGCTGCACGACCCGTTCCCGGTCCACGGCTCGGTGTCGCTCGAGACGCAACTGTTCCCCGACACCCCGAACCGGCCCGAACTCGGCTCGGCGCGACTCGATCCGGGTCAGGAGTACGCGTCGGTCACGGCGCTGCGTTTCGGCACCGGCGACGCGCCGACCTGAACTCGTCGAACTGAGTGCGCCAGCCGGCGCGCCGGTCAGTCGTCGTCGTTGGGGTGCACCAGCATCCGTGATGGACGGTCGTGCGTGGAGAACGCCCAGAACCAGTTGGTGAGCGCCGACATCCGGCTGTCGCCACCACTCAGCAGCGCCAGGTGCACCGCACCCCACAGCGCGAACGCGGCCCGGCCCGTCAGGTGGATGTCGTGCGGCGGGATGACGGCGACCGCGGCCTTGCGGCCGATCGTCGCCATCGTGCCCTTGTCGAAGTAGTGGAAGGGTTCCGGGTCCTTGTGCTTGCGGAGCATCCGGTCGATCGTCTTGCCGACGTGCTCGCCGGCCTGCAGCGCCACCGAACCCAGTTGGGGGAGCACCTCGCCGGTCTTGGCGTCGGTGGTGAACGCCATGTCGCCGACGACGAACACCTCGGGATGATGCTCCAGGTTGAGCAGCGGCCCCACCGGCACACGGTGACGTTCCAGGTCGACGCCGAGCTCGCCGGCGATCGGCACCGACTGCAGACCGGCGCCCCACACGGTGGTGGACGCGGCGAGCTGTTCACCCGAACCGAGCGTCACGGCGTCGGCGCCGATGCTCGTGACCGCCTCGCCGAGTCGGACGGTCACGCCGCGCTCGGTGAGCGTGTCGAGCGTGTAGGCGCTCATGCCCTCGTCGAACATGGCGAGCAGACGGTCGCCGTGCTCGACGAGCGTGATGCTCGCCTTCGTCATGTCGAGGCTCGGATAGTCCTTCGGGAAGACCGTGTAGTACAGCTCGGCGAGCGAGCCGGCGGTCTCGACACCGGTCGCGCCACCTCCGACGATCACCACGTCGAGCGCGCCCTGCTCGACCGACTCCGGCCGCTTCGCCGCCGCCTCGAGGTTGGTGAGCAGCCGATCCTTCAGTCGCACGGCGTCGGGCAGCGTGTAGAGCGGATACGCGTGCTCGTCGGCGCCGTCGGTCCCGAAGAAGTTGACCCGCGAGCCCAGTCCGATGACCAGGTAGTCGTAGGTCTGCGGGTCCCAGTCGCTGAACGTGACCGTCTTCGATTCCAGGTCGATGCCCGTCACCGTCGCCATGGCGAAGTCCAGGTTGTCCTGGTGGTGGACGACGTCACGGACCGGGTGCCCGACGGTCTCCGGGTCGAGCACGTCGGTGGCCACCTGGTAGAGGAGCGGCTGGAAGGTGTGGAAGTCGTGACGGTCGACGAGCGTGACGTCGACGGGCGCCTTGTGGAGTTTGCGGGCGGCGCCGAGACCAGCGAAGCCGGCGCCCAGGATCAGGACCTTCGGTCGGGGCGTTCCGTCGCTCATGAGGTCCGACGCTACCGCCCTGCGCCGGCACGCGGACGGGGCGGGACGGGGTGGTCCGGGTACGGTGCCGGCGTGAACATGCGCGTGGTGCAGTGGGCGACAGGCGGGGTGGGCCGGGCGGCGATCGCCGCGGTGGTCGCCCACCCGGACCTGGAACTGGTCGGTTGTTGGGTCCACAGCTCCGACAAGGTCGGGACGGACGCCGGGACACTCGCCGGGATCGACCCGATCGGCGTGGCCGCCACCGACGACGTCGATGCGCTCATCGCGCTCCGACCCGACTGTGTGCTCTACAGCCCGATCTTCGCCGACCCGAATCTGGTCCGCCGGTTCCTGTCGGCGGGCATCAACGTGGTCACACCCGTCGGCTGGATCAACCCGCCCGCTCAGGAGCGCGAGGAACTGGACGCGATCTGCGCCACGACCGGCGCCACGCTGCACGGCACCGGGATCCACCCCGGTGGGGTGACCGAACTGTTGCCGTTGGTGCTGTCGTCGCTGTCGGGGTCCGTGACCCACGTGCGTGCCGAGGAGTTCTCCGACATCCGCACCTACGGCGCCCCCGACGTGATCCGCGACTGGATGCTGTTCGGGGCGACCCCCGAGGCGGCGCGCGGCAGCATCATGTTGGACGCGCTCGGCGCCGGCTTCGGTCAGTCGGTCCGGCTGGTGGCCGACGCACTGGGCCTGCGACTCGACGACGACCTGCGGACGAGCCACGACCTGGCGGTGGCGACCGCGCCGATCGACTCGCCGATCGGGCCGATCGAACCCGGACTCGTCGCCGCCCAGCGGTTCACCTGGCAGGGAACCGTCGACGACGAACCGGTCGTGACCGCCGCGGTCAACTGGTTCATGGGGGAGCAGCACCTCGACCCGGGCTGGACCTTCGGATCCGAGGGCGAACGATTCGAGGTCGAGGTGACCGGCGACCCCGGGTGTTCGGCGACCTTCCACGGCTGGCACCCGCCGAGCATCGAGGCGGGGCTGGTCCGCAACCCCGGGATCGTCGCCACGGCGCAGCACTGTGTGAACTCGGTGCCTGTGGTGTGCGCGGCCGGCCCCGGAGTGCGGACCTACCTGGAGCTCCCGATCGTCACCGCCCGCGCCGCGCACCACTTGCTCCGGTGACCGGTCGCTCCCGGCGTCTCGGTGCGCTCACCGTCGCATGCGCTGCCTGATGCACCGAGACGCATCAGGATGCGAAGGTGCCCCGGGTGCGCAACGGAGTAGGTTGCCCGTCTTCTCTCGGGTCCGGCTCGGCGACGGGCCCGGGTCCGTTCGACGACGAGGTGTGCCGCAATGAGCAGCGTCCTGGACGGCGTGTGGAGCAACTGGACCGAGCGGGACGTCCCCGATCTGACCGGTCGGGTCGCCGTCGTGACCGGCGGCAACGGTGGTCTGGGTCTGGCGACGGTCGATGCGCTGGCGGTGGCCGGCGCCCACGTCGTGGTGGCGGCGCGGGACCAGGTGAAGACAGCCGATGCGCTCGCCGACGTCCGGGACCGCCACCCCTCGTCGTCCCTCGAGGTGGTCCCACTCGACCTGGCCGACCTGTCGTCGGTTCGGGCCGCCGCCGATCAGATCCGTGGCGCCCACGACCGGCTCGATCTGCTCGTCAACAACGCTGGGCTCATGGCCCTGCCGGAGCGCCGGACCGCCGACGGGTTCGAGATGCAGTTCGGCGTCAACCACTTGGGTCACTGGGCGCTCACGGCGCTGCTGATGGAGCCGCTGCTGGCGGCCGACGCCGCGAGGGTGGTGACGGTGTCGAGCATCGCCCACCACCAAGGTCGTCAGGTCGACCCGTCGGACCCGCACCTGCGTCGGAGCTACTCGCCATGGAAGGCCTATGGGCAGTCGAAGCTGGCCAACCTGCACTTCGGCGTCGGACTGCAGCGGCGCTTCGAGTCGGCGGGGGTCCGGGCGTCCAGCCTGATCGCCCACCCGGGACTGTCGAACACCGACCTGCAGCGCCGCACCGTCCGGGAGGGTGGAGGCGGGTCGTCGGCCCCGATGTGGGAGTCGCTGGCGGCACGCACCGGCATGTCACCGACCGTTGGAGCCCGGCCGCAGCTGCGTGCCGCCACTGACCCGGGCGCGCATGGCGGCCAGTTCTACGGTCCCCGCTTCGGGTCGTTCGGCCCGCCAGTGGTGCTGCCCATCCTGCGCCGCTGGGATCTGGACAGTGGGATCCGGGTGCTGTGGGAGGTCTCGGAGCGGGAGACGGGGATCCCGCTCGTCGTCGGCTGAGTTGCGGCTTGCCGGTCGCCTCGCTGCGGAACTAGCGTCCGGGTCACGCCGCGGGGTGGAGCAGTTCGGTAGCTCGTCGGGCTCATAACCCGAAGGTCGCAGGTTCAAATCCTGCCCCCGCCACCATCGCTAACTCTTTAGAACCCCGACCTGCGCAATGCGGGTCGGGGTTCTTGAGTTCTTGCTCCAGGCGCCCGACAAGGTCCGTGGCGAGGAGGGTGGTGGAGTTGACCCGCTTTGTTGGACACCTGATTCTGGGACTTGTCGTCCTGGAGGAAGGAGGCCCGGATGGTTACCTTGCTGCTTTCAGGTTGGCACTCCAGAGGTGATCCTCCGGGTCAACGGCCCAACCGGCGACCGGCTGCGGTCTCGCCTCTACTGAATCGTGGACTTGTGCCTGGCAGCAATGAAGGGGTGGAGGCGAGCCTTCTCCCGGAACTCGCCCGCCCAGCGGGTATCTGAGCCGCCAACGTTCTCCATCATCACATGGCCGACGAGCTGCAGGAATGACTCCTCCTGAGACTCAGGGAGCCGTGTGGGCCTCCATGTCTCTACGTTCGCGCCAGCGGGGACCAGATCCAAGATGAGGTCAAGCGTGCAGGCGCGCACCGATCGCTTGGCGTGATCTGTCTCGTTCTCGCTATGCGCGATGTTGAAGCCGGCAGCTCTAAAGCCGGCACCATGGAGCGCATTGAACAACGCGACCCAGGCATCTGGCTCACGGTTTGCGTAGCTGAAGATGAGGTGGCCCGAGGGCTTCAGCGCTCGGCGGGCCTCGGCGAATATCCTCGTGAGCAGCGCTTGATATGAGCCGTACGCAGCCTCACCTCCCACGGTGGCGACGGCCTCCGCGTCGAGATCGCTTGTGGGTAAGCCCGCCCAGGCACGCAATGGGAGTGAAAGCTGCCCGTACTGAACGTCGTCGTGGTACGGAGGGTCGGTCACGACCAAGTCCGCTGAGTCGTTCGGCAGCGAGACGCGCTCGGACGATCCTTCGACGACCAG
>CAJBIS010000475.1 GCA_903953195.1 uncultured Actinomycetes bacterium | reverse complement strand
GACCACGGTTGAGCGTGTCGGCGGGTGGCGACGCCGGGTCACCGCCCATGGCGTTGGCGGTGCGATCCACCCGGATCACGTCCGCACCCATGTCGGCGAGCATCATCGCCGCGAACGGCCCGGGACCGATGCCCGCGACCTCGATCACCTTCACACCCTCGAGTGGACCCATGGTCTGGTTCCCCTGTTCCGTTGGTCGTCGTGTCGTCGTGTCGTCGTGTCGTCGTGTCGATGTGTCGTGGACGTCGTGGTCGTCGTGCGTGTCGAGCGGCGCCCGACGTCGCCGATCAGACCGACGTCGCGCTCCGCATCACGTCGGTGACCGCACCGGTCACGTGGTGCCAGTACTCGGGCGGCAGGTCGTGGCCCATCCGCTGAAGCGTCCGCAGCTCGGCCCCGGGAATGAGCTCGGCGGTGCGGACACCGCCGGAGTGGTTGACGAGCGGGTCCTCGTCGCCGTGCAGGACGAGCGTCGGCACCGTCACGTTCGGGAGGTGCGCGGCGCGTGACCCCGACGACAGGATCGCGACCAGCTGTCGGGCCGTGCCGTCGGGGTTGTAGGCCCGGTCGATCGACTCGGCGGCCTTGCGGCGGGTCCGCTCCTCGTCGAAGCACCACGCGGTGCTGATGAGCCGGGCGAGCTCCACCGACGACTCGATGCGGGCATCCCGGTCCTCCGCCGGCGACATGGTGCCGAGCATGGAAGCGAGGACCTCGGGGTCCGGCGTGCCGACGTCGGGCTCGCCGGTCGTCGAGTACACCGACACGAGCGAACGCACCCGGCGCGGATGGTCGATGGTGATCGTCTGGGCGATCATCCCGCCCATCGAGGTGCCGAGGACGTGGGCGGTCTCGACCTCGAGCGCATCGAGCACTGCCATGGCATCGGCGGCCATGTCGGACAGGTCGTAGGGCCCGTCGACGGGCCCGCCGCCGAGCGCCGACGACACCGCGCCCAGCACGTCGACCTCGACACCGTCGAGGTGGGTGCTCAGCCCGGCGTCGCGGTTGTCGAAGCGGACCACGTGGGTGCCGAGCGCAGCGAGCTGCTCACAGAGCTCGTCCTCGAAGCTCGTCATCTGTGCACCCAGCCCCGCCACGAGGAGCAGCGTCGGATCCTGCGCGGAACCGAACGTGTCGAAGTGGAGCGTGATGTCGTCGACCTGCGTGGTGGGCATCCGAGCAGTGTTCCGCTCGACGGCGACTCCGGTCAACCGGCTGGAGGTCGGCGTCAGCCGTCCAGCACGTCCACACCGTCGACGTAGGTCGACCGGACGGCCAACGTGTCGTCGAGCACGACCAGGTCCGCCACCTCTCCCGGTCGCAGCGTCGCGGGCTCGAGCCCGAGCAACCGGCGCGCCGCGGTGCTGCATGCGACCGCTGCCGATTCGAGGGTGCAGCCGATGTCCACCAGGTTCCGCAGCAGGTCGACCGGGGTCGCCAGTCCTCCGGCGAGCGTGCCGTCACCACGGCGAGCCGCACCGCCCGCCCATGCAGCATCGGCGCGTCCCGCGGCGGCGACGGCATCGGTGGTCACCGCCACGCGATCCGGCGCCGCCGCCAGCGTCATGAGGACCGTCTCGCGCTCGACGTGCACCAGGTCGGCGATCAACCCGACGGTGCAACGCGGGTCGATCAGGGCGGCACCCGCCGGTCCCGGATCGCGCGGCGCGAACCGGCGGTGCGCGTTCCAGCAGTGCGTCAGGTGTCGGGCACCGTGGTCGATCGCGTCGCGGGTCTGCGCCGCGGTCGCGTCGGTGTGCCCGATCGACGGCACCACGCCGCGTCCGATGCACCGAGCGACCAGCTCGGTCGCACCGTCGAGTTCGGGCGTGTAGGTGATCATGCCGACCTCGCCGGCAGCGAGCAGGACGTCGAGCACCTCCTCGTCGAACGGCAGCAGCGTCGCCGGATCATGCGCACCCGCCCAGTCCGTGGACAGGAAGGGGCCCTCGAGATGCGCGGACAGCAGCCGACACCCCGGCAGGCTCCCGCTCCGCGCGTCGTCGAGCGCGGCGAGCGCCGTCCGGTAGCCGTCGATCGACGTCGAGCACAGCGTCGGCTGCACCGCCACGGCGCCGTGCGCGGCGAGCTCGATCGACAGGCGACGCAGGTCGTCCGGTGA
Organism: uncultured Actinomycetes bacterium; assembly: GCA_903953195.1. Lineage (GTDB taxonomy): Bacteria > Actinomycetota > Acidimicrobiia > Acidimicrobiales > Microtrichaceae > SXMI01. The sequence continues at coordinate 777 of CAJBIS010000475.1, read as the reverse complement.
GGCGGTTCGCAGGTCGACCCCGGCGAACCCGTTGACCTGGAGGTCGACGAACCCCGGGACGGCGACGGCCGAGCCCGACGGTGGCAACCCGACACGGGTGACCCGACCGTCGGCGACCTCGACGTCGCCCGACACGCACGCGCCGTCGACCACTGCGGCGCACACCCCGAGGCGACGGGCACCGAGCGGGCGCGGGGAGGGTTCGGCCACGAGCTCACGGTACCGGCGCCACTACGGTGGCGTCGTCCGAGCCCGTCACCGTGGAGTCCCCGTGGAACCACAACACCGCGAGACCGTCGACCCGTCCGCCGCCGAGCCGGACCTGCGCACGGATCCCCTCACACGGCACCGCACGGTCGTCGTCGGGTCGCGGCAGGGTCGACCGAACCTGCCCGCCACCGGTTGCCCGTTCTGCGTCGGCGGCCTCGAGGCGCCCGAGCCCTACCAGGTGACATCGTTCGTGAACCGCTGGCCGGCGCTCGGCGACGATCGATGCGAAGTGGTGCTCTACACCCCGGACCACGACGCCACGTTCTGGCAGCTCGGATCCGACGGTGCCCGCCGGGTCGTCGACCTGTGGGCCGAGCGGACGGCGGAACTCGGCGGGCGATCCGGCGTCGACTACGTGCTCGTGTTCGAGAACCGCGGCCCCGAGGTGGGCGCCACGATCGCCCACCCGCACGGGCAGATCTACGCCTACGACACCGTGCCGCCCGTTGCGCTCGCCGAGCTCGTCGACGGCGTGCTCGAACCGGCGACCGTCGACGAACAGCTGGT
>CAJBIS010000474.1 GCA_903953195.1 uncultured Actinomycetes bacterium | reverse complement strand
TCGGCGGCGTCGTCGCCCGGGTTGGCGTCAGGGTGGAGATTGAGGGCGAGCGCGCGGTACGCCTTCGTGATGTCCTTCTGCGACGCCGAGGAGTCGACGCCGAGCACCTGGTAGTAGTCCTTCTCGAACCACTCCCGTTGCGGCCCACTCATGACTCAGCCCCGCACTCGGACCATGGCCGGCCGCAGCACCCGCTCGTTCCAGAGGTACCCCGAACGGAGCACCTCGGCGACCTCGGGTTCACCGTCGCCGGCCTCGTGCACGACGGCCTCGTGCACGTTCGGATCGAAGGGCACGTCGGCGTCGGCGACGCGCACCAGACCGAGCTTCTCGAGCGTGGTCGACAGCTGCGCGTGCAACGGCTCCACCTCGACGAGGCCCTGTGCCAGCGCGGCCTCACCGGCGTCGAGCACCGGCAGCAGTTCGCGCACCAGATCGACGGCCGCCGTGGCGCGCAGCTCCGCACTGCGGGCCTCGACCTGCCGCTTGTAGTTGGCGAAGTCGGCCTGCGTGCGCTGTGCCAGGTCGCGCAGCTCGTCACGTTCGGCCTCGAGCCGCTGGATGGCGTCGACGAGGGCGACGAGTTCGGCCTCGGATGTCTGCTCGAGACCCTCGACGCTGTCGGCCGCCGCCTCGAGATCGGCGAGCACCCGCTCGGCGGCGGCGTCCAGATCTGCTGGATCGCCACCGCCGGCGGCACCGCCGAACGAGGTCGTGCCGTCGGACGCGTCGCTCACTTGTCCGCCTGGTCGTCGTCGACGATCTCGGCATCGACGACGTCGTCGTCGTTGACGGGCTCGCTCGCAGCGGCACCTGCGCCGCCATCAGCGCCGGCGGCCGCGTCGGCCTGTGCCGCCTGCTCGTAGAGCATCTGCGACAGGTGCTGGCTGGCGGCCATGAGCGCCTCGGAGGCGGTGTTCATGCGCTCCGCGTCGGAACCGTTCAGCGCCTCCTTCAGCTCGGCGAGTGCACTCTCGACGTTGGCCTTCTCCTCGGCCGGGACCTTGTCGCCCTGCTCGGAGAGGAGCTTCTCGGTCTGGTACACGAGGGTGTCGGCGCGGTTGCGGGCGTCGGCCTCCTCCTTGCGCCGCTTGTCCTCTTCGGCGTGCGCATCGGCGTCGCGCACCATCTGGTCGATCTGGTCCTTCGACAGTGAGGACTGACCGGTGATGGTGATCGACTGCTCCTTGCCTGTGGCCCGGTCCTTGGCCGACACGTTCACGATGCCGTTGGCATCGATGTCGAACGTGACCTCGATCTGCGGGACACCGCGGGGCGCCGGGGGCAGGTCCACGAGCTGGAACTTGCCGAGCGTCTTGTTGAAGTCGGACATCTCACGCTCGCCCTGGAGCACGTGGATCTCGACCGACGGCTGGCTGTCCTCGGCCGTGGTGAAGGTCTCGGACTTGCGGGTCGGGATGGTGGTGTTGCGCTCGATGAGTCGCGTCATCACGCCGCCCTTGGTCTCGATGCCGAGCGACAGCGGCGTGACGTCGAGCAGGAGGACGTCCTTCACGTCGCCCTTCAGCACGCCGGCCTGGACCGCGGCACCCATCGCCACGACCTCGTCGGGGTTCACACCCTTGTGGGGTTCGCGACCGGTGAGGCTCTCGACGAGTTCCTGCACCGCCGGCATGCGGGTGGAACCGCCGACCATGATCACCTGGTCGACGCTGTCCTTGGACAGCCCCGCGTCCTTGATGGCCTGCTCGAACGGCGTCTTGCACCGCTGGATCAGGTCCTCGGTCATCTCCTGGAACTTGGCGCGCGTGAGCGTGTAGTCGAGGTGGAGAGGTCCGGCGTCGGTGGCGGTGATGAACGGCAGGTTGATCTGCGTCTGCGCCACCTGCGACAGCTCGATCTTGGCCTTCTCGGCGGCCTCCTTGAGGCGCTGCTTGGCCATGTTGTCCTTGGACAGGTCGACACCGTGCTCACCCTTGAACTGCTCGACGAGCCAGTCGATGACGCGCTCGTCCCAGTCGTCGCCGCCGAGGCTGGTGTCGCCCGACGTGGACTTCACCTCGAACACGCCGTCGCCGATCTCGAGCACCGACACGTCGAACGTGCCGCCGCCGAGGTCGAACACCAGCACCGTCTGGTCCTGTGCGTCCTTGTCGAGGCCGTAGGCCAGCGCCGCGGCCGTCGGCTCGTTGATGATGCGGAGCACCTCGAGGCCCGCGATGCGACCGGCCTCCTGGGTGGCGGTGCGCTGGGCGTCGTCGAAGTACGCCGGCACCGTGATGACCGCCTGGGTGACCGTGTCACCCAGGTACGACTCGGCATCCCGCTTGAGCTTCATCAGGATGCGGGCCGAGATCTCCTGCGCCGTGTACTCCTTGCCGTCGATCGGCATGTTCCAGTTCGTGCCCATGTGGCGCTTGACCGACCGGATGGTGCGATCCGCGTTGGTGACGGCCTGCCGCTTGGCGACCTCACCCACGAGGACCTCGCCGTCCTTGGCGAAGGCGACGACGGATGGCGTGGTGCGTGACCCCTCGGCATTGGGGATCACGACCGGATCGCCCGCTTCCAGGGTGGCGACCACCGAGTTCGTGGTGCCGAGATCGATTCCGACAGCCTTGGGCATGCTGAGCTCCTCAGGTAAGGGGGGTAGTGCGATTGCGGGTGCCAGTATCGCGCGCTCGCAAGCATCTGCCAAGTGATCTCAGCGTCATTCCCACACCAAACCTGAGTGGCTCATTATCAAGTTCCGGATCGGTCCCGGAATCGGACCGGTCTCGGTCTCAGCCCGAGCCCCCGCCGAGGGCCCGGACGCGCCGACGGAGCGCCGAGTTGAGGCCCCGAACCCGCTCGTACCCGTCCGATCCGAGGACCTGCATGGCACCCGCGGCGGCCCGCAACCGCCAGAACTCACCGGTTCGACGCACCTCCGGGTCGTGGCGGGACGCCGAACGCAGGTACCCGAGCGCCGCATCACCGGCGCCGTCGTCGTTGAGCGAGTGCCACGCCAGACGCATCTCGGCCGTCGCCGTGGCCGCCGCCCGCAGCGCGTCCAGGTCGACGCCGGGGCGGGCGGTCACCAGCGCCGGATCGTCGAAGACCTGACCCAGCAGGTAGCGGTACGCCGCCTCCAGCGTCTCGGTCGCCCCGCCGGCGGTCGAGTTGGAGCCGTGCCGCCGAACGTGCAGGACGACCTGTGGCACGAGCGCAACCCGGTGCCCCGCGGCGAGCCGGATCCACAGCTCCCAGTCCTCGACGTCGACGGCGAACCGGTCGCGGTTCACACGGAACCCACCCAGTTCCCGGTACACCGCCGCGGGCACCAGCGCAGCGCCGAGCGCCACCACGTTGCGGGTCACGAGGCGGGACCAGACGTCGCCCTCCCAGTCCGACGAGCGCACCCGTCCGCTCGACACCCCGTGCTCGTCGACGACGTCCGACCAGCCGTAGACCATGCCGAGCGGCAGGCCGGGGTCGTCGTGCGCCGCGTCGTACGCGCCGACGAGCAGGGCGATCGCCTCGGGGACGAGCAGGTCGTCGGCGTCGAGGCACAGCACCAGTTCACCGGCCGCCTCGGCGATGCCCCGGTTGCGGGCCGCGGAGACACCGGCATTGTCCTGGCGCACCAGCCGGATCCGTTCGTCGTCGACCCCGGCGACGAACCCGGCGAGGTCGTCCGAGCCACCGTCGTCGACGAGCACGATCTCGAGGTCGTCGAACGTCTGCGTCCGCACGGTGTCCAACGTGGCGGGCAGAAAGCGCAGCGAGTTGAAGCACGGGACGACGACGCTCACACGCGGTCCCGACGGCTGGGGCACCCCGGACATGGGGACGAGTGTAGGGAGCGGTTGGCGCGGCGAGGCCCGCTCGGGCAACGATCAGCACCTGCCCGCACCACCGGAGGTCTCATGTCCCGACTCGTGCTGCTCCGCCACGGCGAGAGCGAGTGGAACCGAAGCAACCTGTTCACCGGCTGGTACGACTGCGACCTGACCGACACCGGCGAGACCGAGGCCCGGGCCGCCGGAGCGATGCTGCGCGACGCCGACGTCGAACCCGACGTCCTGCACACGTCGCTGCAGCGGCGCGCCATCCGCACCGCCAACCTGGCGCTCGAGGAGCTCGGCCGACTCTGGCTGCCGGTGCGACGCAGCTGGCGGCTCAACGAGCGCCACTACGGCGACCTCACCGGCAAGAACAAGCAGCAGACGAGCGAGCAGTTCGGCGAGGACCAGGTGCTCATCTGGCGCCGCTCGTACGACACTCCCCCGCCGCCCATCGCCGCCGACAACGAGTTCAACCCGAACGTCGACGCGCGCTACGCCGACCTGCCGCCCGAGCTCGTGCCGCAGGCCGAGTGCCTCGCCGACGTCGTCGACCGGATGCTGCCCTACTGGTACGACTCGATCGTCCCCGACCTCGTCGACGGCCGGGACGTGCTCGTGGTCGCCCACGGCAACTCGCTCCGAGCGCTGGTCAAGCACCTGCAGGGCATCTCGGACGACGCGATCACCGGGCTCAACATCCCGACGGGCGTCCCGCTGCTCTACGAACTCGGCGACGACCTGGCACCGATCGACGACACGCCGGTCGAACAGCGCTACCTCGCCGACGCCGACGAGGTCGCCGCCAAGGCGGCGGCGGTGGCCCGTCAGGCCTCGGGAGGCTGAGCGCCGCTCGCCAACAACCCGGCGATCACGGCGCTCACGGCGTCGTCGGGAACGGCGGCATCAGCAGCCGTCGCCACGGACACGGTCTCCGCGACGGTGGTCACGGTCGGGGGCTCGACCGGCGCGACGCCGGAGTCAACCGTCACCACCTCGGTCGCCGTCTCGACGACCGCACCATCCGCACCATCCGCAGCATCGGCAACGGCTCCGGTCGCGACGTCCTCCGTTGCGTCGCCGAGTCCGAACTCCGACGGATCGAGGGGGACCGCACCACCGAGTTCGAGTCGTTCGTCGACCTCGGCCCACAGGCCCCGGTAGGCGCTCGCCGCCAGATTGCGCGGCGAGGCGAGCACGGCGGGAACCTGCTCGAGACCCATGCGTTCGACCGCTGAGGACACCGGGATCGCGCTGAGTGCGAACCGCCGGTCGGTCCGAACGAGCTCCTGCATCTGTCGGTGCAGGACCTTGCGCTCGTCCAGCATCGACAGGAACGCCAGCAACTGCAGGCCGGCACGATGGTCCGACACGAAGTCGGCGAGCTGATCGAGACTGCGCACGGCGAGCGGCGCCGGCACGATCGGGGCCAGCACCAGATCGGACGCCGCGACGATCGACTCGGTCACGACACCCAGACCGGGCGCGCAGTCCAGCACGACGACGTCGTAGGAGCGGTCGAGCGGACGGAGGAGCTTGCGGATCACCCGCTCCGGCCAGCGGCGTGTCGACAGGACCGTGTCGACGACGCGGAAACTGGCATCGGCGGGCAGCAGATCGAGGTTCGGGTACTCCGAGCGACGGG
>CAJBIS010000473.1 GCA_903953195.1 uncultured Actinomycetes bacterium | reverse complement strand
GTGAAGCTGGGGATCGGTTTCGTCGTGGTGATCGTGGCGACGACGATCGGGGCGCGCCTGCTGGGCGTGCGCCGTGGCTGGCTGCAGATGGTGGTGTCCGGCGTGCTCGGCTGGGCGATCGCACTGGTCATCGTCGGCGGACTGCTCGACTGGAACTGGAGTGAGGACACGCTCGCGTGGTTCACCCTCGCGCTGGCCGTGCCGCTGACGATGGTGCTGATGATCACGTTCGATCTGGTGGCCCGTCCCGGGTCACTCGCCCAGGGGGATCGTGCCGGGCTCGTCGAGGCGCCACGTCCGCTCAAGAGCATCCGGGCGAAGGTCGAACCGATCGGCCGCTACCGGGAACTCATCGCGATCCTGCGGCGACACCACCTGCTGAGCCGGGTGAAGGGGGAACAGGACGACCTCGAGCACACGCTCGCCCCGCCGGCGGTCCGGTTGCGTGAGGCGCTCGAGGATGCGGGCGGCGTGTACGTGAAGCTCGGCCAGATCGCCGCGACCCGGATCGACCTGCTGCCGGCGAGCGTCTGCGAGGAACTCGGCAAGTTGCAGAGCCGCTCGACGCCCGTCGACGCTGATGCCGTTCGAGCCGTGCTCGAGGCCGAGTACGACCAGCCGGTCGAGGAGGTGTTCGCCTCCTTCGACTGGACGCCGCTCGCGGCGGCGTCGATCGGCCAGACCCACACCGCCGTGCTGCGTTCCGGCGAGGAGGTCGTGGTCAAGGTGCAGCGGCCGGGCATCGGGCCGGCGATGGAACGCGACCTCGCGGCACTCAACCAGCTCGCCCGACTCGCCGAACGTCGCACCGTCACCGGGCGCGACCTGCGTGTCGCCAGCCTCGCCGAGGAGTTCGGTCGCAGTCTCCGGTCCGAACTCGACTTCTCCCACGAGGCGGCGGCGACGAAGTTCATGCACGAGATGGCGGCCGAGGAGGACTCGCCGGTCCGCGTGCCCGCCGTGTTCACCGAACTGTCGACCCGGCGGGTGATGGTGCAGGAGCGCCTGCACGGCGAACCGCTCAGTGAGGTGTCGCCCGACCGCGACCTCGATCGCGACGAGCTCGCCCGTCAGCTGCTGACGGTCAACATCGATCACATCCTCAACCGGGGCGTGTTCCACGCGGATCCGCATCCCGGCAACGTGATGGTCCTCGACGACGGTTCGCTCGGCATGATCGACTACGGCGCGACCGGCCGGCTGGACTCGATCCAGGAGCAGGCAGTGATCGACATGCTGATCGCGCTCGTCCGGCGCGACGCCGGCATGTTGCGCGACGGCGTCGAGCGCGTCGCCGATGTCGGCGCACACGTGTCCCGCGATCGCCTGGACCGTGCGCTGGCGCGACTGCTGTCCGAGAACGTCAGCCCGGGCGGGACCGTGGACGTGCGAGCGCTCGCCGACCTGATCCCGGTGCTGGGGGAGTTCGACATCACGCTGCCCGGCGACCTGGTGGTGCTGATGCGGGCGCTCGTCACGCTCGACGGCACACTCGGCGTCCTCAGCCCCGGCTTCTCGGTGGTGAGCGCCGGCAAGGACCTGGCTCGCCAGGCGGCCGAGGAGCAGGGGGGCGACCCGAACGCCATGCTGCAACAGGCCCTCATGGAGGAGCTGCCGGTACTGCGCCGCCTGCCCGCAGACGTGGCCCGCACGCTCGCGCTGGCCTCGCGTGGTTCGCTGCAGTTCCGGACCGTGCAGGCCGAGGACGAGGACCGCCTGCAGCGCACGCTCTGGAACCGCATGACCATGGCGTTCGTCGGCGCCGTCATCGCCGTGATGTCGGTCTTGATGATGGGACTCGAGGTCGGACCGCTCCTCGGGGGCGACACCCGGCTCGTCGTGGTGCTCGGCGCCGGCGGCGTGTTCCTCGGAACGGTCCTGATGCTGCGGGTCGTCGCCGCTGTGATCCGCGACGGAACCTCCTAGCGGAACCGGTCGCTACGCTGCCGCTGGGCCGGTAGCTCAATGGTCAGAGCAGGCGACTCATAATCGCTCGGTCGTGAGTTCGATTCTCACCCGGCCCACAACCGACTCGCAGGCGACTCATCATCGCTCGGTCGTGAGTTCGATTCTCACCC
>CAJBIS010000472.1 GCA_903953195.1 uncultured Actinomycetes bacterium | reverse complement strand
CAGTCGACGCCACTGTTCGGGAACACCTCATCGAGGCGCATGCTGCGCACATCAGCGGCGTCGTGACCGGTGATCGTGGTGACCGACGGGCTGACGTAGCGCACGCCCTCGTTGGGTTCGACGGCGAGCACGAGGTCGCTCGAGTGCTGCACCAGCGACTTGAAGCGGGCCTCGGAGAGGGTGAGTCGTTCCTCGGCGGCCTTGCGGTCTCCGATCTCGCGTGCGGTCAACACGATCCCGTTCACGTTCGGATCGTCGGACAGGTCGGTGCCGATGATCTCGAACCAGTGGAACGTGCCGGCGACGTGGCGCAGGCGGATCTCGCTGCTCATGCGGCGCCCCTGTCGAACGGCACTCGCCAGATCGGCGGCCGAGGCGGCGTCGTCGGGATGGATCAGGTCGAGCACGTCGAGCGTCTGCAGGTAGTCGGTGGGGTAGCCGAGCAGGCGTGCTGCGACGGGGGAGACGTAGGTGGGCCGGCGGTCCTCGGCGAGCACCAGCACGATGTCCGAGGAGTTGTCGATGAGGGCGCCGAATCGCTCCTCGGAGCGGCGGCGCACCGCCAGTTCGGTCTGCTCCACCGAGCGCAGCGCGAACGCGGCGTCGCGACACAGCGCGGGGATGCCGGCGAGCTGCTCCGGCGTGCACGCACTGGTCTCGACCAGGAGCGCGGCGCGCAGTTGGCCGCGCACCAGGACCAGCCCGGCGTTCCACCGTGCAGGACCGGGGACCCCGAGGTCGATCAGTTGACCGGTGGCGAGACGCCGGCCGCCGGTTCGGTGCTCGGCGACGGCACTCCTGACGAGCGGAGCGGTTGCCGGGTGGCCGCGCCGGGCGGTCCCGGAGGCGGGCGAGCCGGTGCCGTCGATCAGGATGAACTGCGGGGCGATCGCGGCAGTGGGGAGCAGCGCCACCGCGCCGGCGCCGACGATCTGCTCGACCTCGTCGTCGCTGTCGACGCTCACGAGCCGTTCACTCACATTGCGCAGCGTCGCCTCGATCTCGGCGGTGGCCTCGTTCGAACGCACCAGTCGCCCGAGACGCAGGACCACGAGCGGGGCGAGCAGCAGCGAGCCGATCACCGGCAGCCACATCGACCCGGTCGATCCGGTGGCGAGTGCGACGGTCAGCAGGGTCGGCGGCACCAGCAGCGCGAGGCCGAGCACGGCGATCCGGGTGACGGTGAGCCGACGCAGGTGCGCACGGCTCCGCGGTCGTTCGAGCAGACCCGTGACGCTCGGGTGCACCAGGCCGGCGCCGCCGAGCAGGAACACCAACATGGCGAGCACGAGACGGGCGGTGTCGGGCACACGACCGGCGGTGACGAGGGTGGCGGTGAGGTCCAGCAGCACGACGGAGCTCAGGCCGGCGGCCAGCAGGCGGTTGCTCGTCGAGCGGTGACCACCGGCGATCAGGATCATCGTGGCGGCCATGACCAGCAACGTCGACAGCGCGCCGTAGAGGACGTTGACGACCAGCGCCACGCCGCCCGTCGCAGCCGTCTCGAGATAGGGCAGGAGGACCAGTTGCCACTGGAGTATCGAGACGGCGAGCCCGGCCGTCAGTGCGTCGATGACGAGGTCGGTGCTCGGTCGACCGATGCGACCGACGACGATCAACAGGATCGCCGCCATGAACAACGGGTACGACATCACGCTGAAGAGGTCGGCGACCGCGGGGAACGGATACTCGACACCGGTGATGGCGGACTCGGCGCCCCGGACCATGGCACCCGTGAGCGAACACGCCCCGGCGAGCACGGCGCACCAGGCACTGCGTCGGATCGTCGGTGGGAGGGTGCGGACGCGGCGGCCGACCGTGACGACGATCGTCCAGCCGAACAGCAGGAACCACGGACCCTGAAGGGCCTGTGGGAGGAGCAGCAGGATCACGCAGGCCGCTGCGCCCGCCAGCATCAGCTGGTGGAATCGCGTCGACGCCACGCCCCCGCGTGCCCCGGACGCAGGAATCGTTGGTGCGGTCATGTGTCGGTGGTGACGGTCCCGGCCGCCCCTGTGCCTTTCGCCTGGTGGTGCCCGTCGCCGAGATGGCTTCCGGCATCCCTGACCCGATGCCCGACCCCTGTCGGCACGCCCGCGGGCGATTCAAGGATTCGGTGCAGGATTTCTGAGGCGGATCGAGCGAGCGCTCAGGCCGAGGTTGTGGCTGAGCGCACCTGTGAGCGGATCCGCAGGGCCGCGAGGGCGCCGAACAGCGCCATCCACACGAGCACGCCGGCGGTTGCGTACCCCGGCATCGAGCCGGACGCCAGGAAGATGTAGACGTACGGCGCCAGGAACGACGCCACGACGACGGCCGCCCAGCCGAGGGCGTCCCGCGGTGCACGAGTTCGGTCCCGCAGGATCTTGACCGTGACGGCCTGACCGATGCCGTACGGCGGTGCGGTCAGCAGGTCGATGGCGAGGAACGTCCACGGGTCCACGCCGTAGCGACCGAGGGTCGGCCAGGCGACGAGCGCCCGCGCTGCGGAGAACACGATGATGCCGACGGCCCAGGAACGGCCGAACAGTCCGAGCGACCGGATGTCGTGTCGCCAACCGGACGGGTGGGGGGTCGGCGCGGCGGCCCCGCTGTCGTCAGCGGATCCGTGATCGGGGCCGACGCGGCGCTGCGTGGGGGCGGTCACGAGACCATCATCGGCAGGCCGAGCTCGATGTGGAGCGTTTCCTCGAGATCCTCGACGGCCCACGCGTAGACCAGCGGCCGGCACTCGGCGATGACGAGCAGCATCTCGGGCAACCACATGCCCGTGGGCACGATCTCGCCACCCATGAAGAACTCGGGCTCGGCGAGCGCCCGCACCGGGAGCCCGTACTGCGCGCCGAAGAACTCGAACATCCACTGCTCGACGAGGAAGCAGAAGCCCGCGGCGTGGTGCCGGATTCCGTCCAGGAACGCCATCCGGTGGAGTTCATTGGCGACACCGAGGCCGCGCAGGTCCGCCTTCACGGCGAGTGATCCGATCTCGCACAACAGCCCCGCCGGCACGTCGACCGTGGCCTCGAACCGCGACACGGGGAGTTGGTCGTGCGAGCCGAGGATGGTGCGTACGACTCCGAGGATCTCGTCGCTGTCCTCGTCGAGCACGACGTGCAGGTGGCTGCCGGGGCGCCAGGGCTCCGACTCCTCGACGTGGCGACGTGGCGACTCGCCGCAGAATCCACTGGTCCGGAAGACGTTGTAGACGAACTGCTCGGCGCGGACGCCGAGCGGTGTCTCGGGAGTGGTCGTTCGGGTGCACATGCCGGCTTCGAGCCGCTCGGGGGCGAAGTTCCGGAGCGGGTCGGTGGAGGCCGGTCGGGCCTGACGGGAGGGCGTCGCGGGCACGCGGCCACGGTGACCGTGGGTGGCGAGAACGCCCGGAGGTGTGCGGAGGTCGGGCCCTGCAGCGGAGTCAGATGCTCCGGGTGCGGGCGAGCCGAATTCGTCGAGTGCCACGTGTTGCGTCCTTGCGACACGCCCCCCCAGCAGCGCCGCCATGGCGCCGGGCACGTGACAAGACAACACGCTCCGCGCGCAATTCCGCAATGGGGCGGCCGCCCCTTGAGGAAATCTTGAGGAATGTCGAGGCGCGGCGGGACCCGCTCGTGCGGCGAAACCGGGTTCGTGGCGATCGGGCGACGACGCTAGGTTCGCCCCCGTGCTGCGACTGGTGCTCCCCAAGGGTTCGCTCGAGAAGGCGACGCTCGAACTGTTCGATTCCGCCGATCTGACCGTTCGTCGGTCCTCGTCGGTGAACTACCGGGCGTCGATCGACGACCCCCGGGTGGAGTCGGTCCGCATCCTCCGACCCCAGGAGATTCCGCACTCCGTGGCCGACGGGCTGTTCGACCTCGGGATCACCGGCCGTGACTGGGTCGAGGAGACCAGCTCCGACGTGGTGTCGCTCGGCGAGCTGAAGTACTCGAAGGTCACCAGCAACCCGATCCGCGTGGTCGTCGCCGTCCCGGAGGACTCGCCGGTCACCTCGGTCGCCGACCTCCCCGACGGTGTCCGTGTCTCGACCGAGTACATGGAACTGACCCGTCGCTTCTTCGCCGAGCGGGGTGTGGACGCCGACCTCCGCCTGTCGTACGGAGCGACCGAGGCCAAGGTGCCCGACATCGTCGACTGCGTGGTCGACATCACCGAGACCGGCAACGCGCTGCGTGCCGCCGGGCTGCGCATCATCGACGAGGTGCTGGTGTCCTACACCGAACTCGTCGCCAACCCCGAGGCCTACGCGGACCCCGAGAAGCGTCACGCGATGGAGCAGGTCATGACCCTGCTGCAGGGGGTGCTCGAGGCCCGCGGCAAGGTGCTGGTGAAGCTCAACGTGCCGCTCGATGCTCTCGACGCCGTCATCGGCGTGCTGCCGGCCATGAAGACACCGACGGTGAACGAGCTCTACGGCGGGGCGGGCTACGCGGTCGAGGCGGTCGTCGCCAAGAACCAGATCAACATCCTGATCCCGGACCTCCGCGATGCCGGTGCCTCGGACATCATCGAGCTACCGCTCTCGAAGATCGTCCACTGAGCCGGTTCATCGGATGCAGGGGAGCGACAACCGTGGCTGAACGGCTGCTCGAGACGGGCGTGGTCGCAGCATTCGACGACGCCGCAGGACTCGGTCGAATCCTCGGTGACGACGGTGACACCGTCGACTTCCACTGCGTGTCGATCAGTGACGGATCACGCCACATCGCCGAGGGCACGCCGGTGACCTTCGCACGCCGACTCGGTCCGACCGGCCAGCTCGAGGCCGTGCGCATCTCGCCACGGCCCGCCTGAGCGACTCGCCTCAGGCGTCGCCGGCCTCGGCGGCGTCCATGGCGTCCTTCACCTGGACGAACACCATCTGGGCCTGACCGAGGGTGTCGCGCAGCATCGCCTGGTGCTCGCCGAGCTGGTCGCCGACGGTGTCGAGCACGGCCCGGAACGCCTCGATGACCACGGCGGCGTCGTTGAACTTGGGCGGCGACGCATCCAGGTAGATGAGCACCAGGTCGAAGAACCGCATCAGGTGCGAGGTGAGCACCTCGCCGACCGGCGTGGCCGCCACCTGGGCCCGGACCCGGGTCATCTCGGCGAGCTCCTCGCGGAGCTGCTGGCGGTCCTCCTCGCTCATGGTGCTCAGGTCCAGTCCGATGGCCTGGGCGGCCATGGCGAGCGCCTCGTCCTCCTGCGGCACACCGGCATCGGCGGCGTCAGCGGGCTGCGGCGCCGAGGTGTCGACCGGTCGTTCGCCGTCGGGTGTCCAGAGTGATCCCATGGTGGTGCTGAGCCGTCCTGTTCTGGTTTCGTCCGGGCCGCCTCCGGCCCGATGCGGACCGTCGCCGCGCTGCGGTGTACCGTAGTCCCGTTACAACAAGTGGGTTCCCGCCCCTCCCGTGGAGCGTTTCGTGCGCAGATCCCCGGGACCAGCGTCTTCGACGATCGTCGTCGTGTTCGTGGCGGGTGCCTTGGCATCCGCCCGTGTCGTTTTCGGGTGGTCGAACAGAGGAGCATCACGAACAGGATGAGCTGTTGAGGAGTGATCGGTCATAGCTGCGCCATCGAGTGACGAACCCCGGGTCAACGAACAGATCCGGGCCCGGGAGGTCCGACTGATCGGCCCGGACGGAGCGCAGCTCGGCATCGTGCCGCTGCCGGATGCACTCTCCGCCGCCAGGTCCCAGGACCTGGACCTGGTGGAGGTGGCGCCGGGGGCGTCCCCGCCGGTGTGTCGCATCATGAACTTCACGAAGTTCAAGTACGAGGCACAGCAGCGGGCCAAGGAATCGCGCAAGAAGGCCACCAACATCGTGGTCAAGGAGATGAAGTACCGCCCCAAGATCGGTGGCGGCGACTTCGACACCAAGACCAGGAAGGTGGCGCAGTTCCTCGGCGAGGGCCACAAGGTGAAGGTCACGATCATGTTCCGGGGGCGCGAGATGCAGCACCCGGAGCTGGGTCGCCGGATCCTGGACCGGGTCGCCGAGGAGGTCGCCCACCTCGGCCGCGTCGAGATCATGCCGAAGCAGGACGGCCGCAACATGACGATGGTGCTGGGTCCCGACAAGAAGGCTCAGGCCGCCCACATCAAGCAGCTCGAGGCCGAGGCCGCGGGTGCCGAGAACGCCGAGGCGATCGAGGCGGCCGAGGTCGCCGAGGTCACGGAGGCGGTCGAGGAGATCGAAGCCGCCGCGGTTGTTGAAGCAGTTGAGGTTGCCGAGGCAGTTGAGGTTGCCGAGGTCGTCGAGGCAGCGAGTTCAGAACCCGGCGAGTGATCGCCGGCCACAGGACCAGCGGGAACGCTGGACGACAGGGAGTGCAGACATGCCGAAGATGAAGACACACAGTGGCGCCAAGAAGCGCTACAAGGTCACGGGCACGGGCAAGATCCTGCGCCGCAAGGCCAATCGCAGCCACATCCTGGAGAAGAAGCCGTCCAAGCGGACGCGCCGACTCGCCGGTACCACCGAGCTCACCGGCGGCGACCGCACCCGCGCTCGCCGTCAGCTCGGCCTCTGAGTCCTCTCTCTCCAACGTCTTGAAAGGAGCGCACCGATGGCACGTGTGAAGCGCGGTGTTCATGCCAAGAAGAAGCGCCGGGTCGTACTGACCCGGGCCAAGGGTTACTACGGAAACCGGAGCCGTTCGTTCCGATCCGCCAACGAAGCGGTGATGCACGCAGGGCAGTACGCCTTCCGTGACCGCCGTGCCCGCAAGGGCGAGATGCGCAAGCTCTGGATCCAGCGCATCAACGCCGGCTGCCGTGAGCACGGGCTGAGCTACAACCGGTTCATCAACGGTCTGAAGCTCGCCGGTGTCGAGGTCGACCGCAAGGTGCTCGCTGATCTGGCCGTGAACGAGCCGGCCGCGTTCGAGGCGTTGGTCTCCACCGCCAAGGACGCGCTCGCCTCGGCGCCCGAGCCGGTCGACGAGACCGTCAGCTGACGCTCGCCCCGAGCGAACGTCCACGTCGACCGCCGGACGTGCCGTCCGACGACACCCCACTGGCACGCACCAGCGCGCCGATGCAACGACTGCGTCGTCTGTCTCGGCGCCGCGAGGTGCGCGCTGAGGCGGGCGTGCTGCTCGTCGACGGCCCGGTGCTGCTCGGCGAGGCGCTCGACGCCGGGCTCGAACTCCAGCAGGTCCTCGTCGAGGCGTCGGCCGACGACGGCGACCCGTCGCACCCCATCGCCGAGGCCCGGCGTCGCGGCGTGCCGGTGGCGACGGTGCAGGACGGCGTGCTGGCGAAGGTGCTGGACCTCGTCACACCGCAACGCGTCGTGGCGGTCGCGGTGCGTCCCGAGTCGTCGCTCGACGACGTGCTGGCCGATGCGGTTGGCCGGGGCCGGCCCGTCGTCGTGCTCGTCAACATCCAGGACCCGGGCAACGCCGGCACCGTCGTGCGCGTCGCCGAGGCCGCAGGTGCGGCCGGTGTGGTCCTGTGCGACCACTCCGTCGATCCGTGGAACCCCAAGGCTGTGCGTGCTGCCGCTGGTTCGTCGTTCCGGGTTCCGGTCGTGGAGGCAGCGGATGCCACGGATGTCGTCCAACGGTGCGCCGAGGCCGGGATCCGGGTGGTCGCGACCGCTGGCGACGGCGGCGGGTCGCCCGAGGCCACGGACCTCGGGTCCGCGTTCGCGCTGCTGGTCGGCAACGAGGCGCACGGTCTGAGCGACGACCTCGTTGCCCTGGCGTCGACGTCGGTGAGCGTCCCGATGGATGGCCGGGTCGAGTCGCTCAATGCCGCGGTCGCCGGAGCGGCGGTGCTGTTCGACGCAGCGCGTCAGCGCCGCGTGGCGTCATCATCGGAAACGGTTTCCGAACCGGCCCACGCGGTGGGCCACAATGTCCCGGATGTCCCCGATGTCCCCGATCGCCGAGTGCCCGATGCTGCGGGACGAACCGATGCGAGCTGAGTCGTGAGCGGCGACGTACCCAGCCCCCTCGACGAGCTCGCGGCGCTCGCGTCCGCCGGGGTGGCCGAGGTCGCCGCCGTCGCCGGCACCGACGAGTTGAGCGAGCTCGGGTCGCGTCTGCTCGGCAAGCGGTCGCGTCTGGCCACCCTCAAGGCCGGTCTGCGTGACGTCGCCGCCGACGAACGCAAGGTGCTCGGGGCTGCGCTCCACGAGGCGCGCACGGCGCTCGAGGCCGCTGTCGAGGAGCGACGTGCCGAACTCGACCAGGCCGCCGCCGCCGAACGGATCGCTGCGGAGTCGCTCGACCTCACCGAGGAGCTCGACCGGGCCCGAGTCGGACGGGCACACGTCATCACCCAGACCTGGGAGCGCCTCGAGGACGTGTTCGTGGGCATGGGGTTCACCGTTGCGTCCGGCCCCGAGGTCGAGACGGACTGGTTCAACTTCGAGGCGCTCAACCTGCCGCCGTCGCATCCGGCCCGCTCCCTGTGGGACACGCTCTACCTCGACACCGAGGGCATGGACGGCATCGACGGCGAACAGCTGCTGCTGCGCACGCACACGTCGCCGGTGCAGATCCGCACGATGCTCGACGCCGTGCGCACCGGCTCCGGGCCGCCGATCCATGTCGTGTGCCCGGGCCGCGTCTATCGGCGCGACACCGCGGACGCCACGCACCTGCCGGTGTTCCACCAGATCGAGATGCTCGTCATCGACACCGGCGTGACCATGGCCGATCTGGCGGGCACCATCGAGGAGTTCACCAAGGCGTACTTCGGTGAGGACATGACGAGCCGCCTGCGCCCGTCGTACTTCCCGTTCACCGAACCGTCCGCCGAGGTCGACATCTCCCAGCCCGACGGCTCGTGGCTCGAGGTCGGCGGCTGCGGCATGGTGCATCCGAACGTGTTGCGGGCCTGCGGGCTCGACCCCGAGGAGTGGTCGGGCTTCGCGTTCGGCTTCGGCATCGACCGGCTGGCCAAGAT
>CAJBIS010000471.1 GCA_903953195.1 uncultured Actinomycetes bacterium | reverse complement strand
CCGGATCTCACGCACGGCGATCTGCAGGACACCATCCGGACCGGTCGCCGCGATGATCGTCAGCGGCTCGATCGGCTCCGTCAATGTCGCCGACGGCGTCGGCGAACCAGTCGAGCCGGGCTCGGCCGGGACGGGATTCGAATCGGGCTCGGCCGTGGTGGTGTCCGGTGCGGATGGTTCGGGACCACCGCCCTGCGCTCCGGCGCCGGCGAGGCCCACCATCGTCACCAGCGCGGCCGGCAGCAGGACCAGCAACATCAAGCGGATCACGAACGATCTCGCGCCGCGCCTCCCCAGCGTCATGACGTCACCCTCAGCCGAGGTGCGACCGCACGACTGCGACCGTCGCGACGACGTCTCGATCGAGCGCCGCAGTGTCGACCGAGAGGTCCTCGGCGAGGTATCGGTCCAGGGGCAGACGCAGTGCCGCCGACGAGACCGCCTGACCGGTCCACTCATCGGCCGTCACGACGACTCCACCCGAGGGAGTCCCGGCCGTCGTCGCCGACGCCGAGGCGCTGCTCGACTGGAAGCGCACGCCGAACGCCACATCGCCGGAGCGAACCTCAGCAGCGTCGTCGCCCACGAGGTGACCGAGGTTCACCTGCAGCGTCTCGCCCGGCTCACCGTCGAACCGGATCTCGTCGACGTCGTCGCCGTCGACGCGCTCGGCGAAGGTGAAACCCTGCGACTCGACCGCGCCGATGACGGCGGCGTTGATCGCTGCGGTCGACGCCGCGATCTGATCGGCGGCGGCCGTCAGCGAACGCGACCGGTCGACAAGCTCATCGAAGGCCGCCTGATGATGGGGGGCCACCGATGCCGCTGCGACGCCAGCACTCATCGCCGCGACCGGCGCCTCGGCCGGAGCCGAGGAGGTGAACGGCGAGCCGGCAGCCGGCATCGCGGACGGCACGTCAGCATCCTCACCACCGGTGACCTCGACCGGGGCCACCTCGCCCACGAGCGTGGACTCGGGCTCGACGGTGGCCGGGGCGGTCATCCCGGGTGTGGGCGCCTCGTCCTGCACCCCGACGCTCGGCCACTCGTCCTGCACCGGGGCGGGCTCGGTCGCCACCTCGACGGGGAACGACTCACCGGCGTACATGTCGGCCGAGTAGTTCTGGCCCGACACCGGCTCGGTCGGCTGACCCGGGGCAGCGGTCGACCACGTGCCCTGACCGGCGTCGACGGCTTCCTGGTACTGGCCGGGCGCGGGAGCCGGTGCCACGGCCGGTTGCGGGGCATAGCCCGCCCGCCGGCGGGCGAGTTCCGCGGCGACGCCGGGTTGCGCGCCCATCGTCGTCCACTCATCCAGACCGGGCCACCAGACGGGCGTGGCGTCGTGGAGCCGGCCGGCGAGCACCTCGCCGAGGAGCAGCTCCAACGGGTACGGCCCCCGCTGGTCGTTGGGGCCGACGACGACGTAGGCCAGTGGATCATCCAGCGGTGGCAGATCGCTCATGCGTGCAGCCTGCCACAGGCGGGGCGGAGCGAAAACCTGCCGATCAGAGGCCCCAGAAGCTCGCCATGCGTTCCGTCGCCGAGTAGTCGCTGAACTCGGGGTACTCGTGCGCGGCCGGCACCACGTCGAACGCGACCCGGGTGCCGTCGGCGCAGTCGTTCCACTCGGTCGATTCGATTCCCTCGTCCGACTGGTCGCCGGGCGGACCGCAGCCCGCGGCCGCAGCCATCGCGGCGACCGAGTCGACCACCGATGGGAAGGTGCCCAGCCCCGGCGCCGACGACTCGCCGCCGGCAATGGGCACCACCGTGTCGTCGCGCCCCGAGATCTGCAGGAACGAGACCGGGACCGCCGGCTCGCACGGCGACAGCATCGTGCCGGCGACCGAGGCCGCTCCGGCGAGCAGCTCCGGATGCTCACACGCGAACCGGTACGTCATCATTCCGCCGTTCGAGTGACCGGTCAGGAACACGCGCGATCGATCCACCGGGTACAGGTTGGCAACGGCATCGATCACGCTCGTGAGGTACCCGACGTCGTCGATGTCCTCGGCGACCGCAGCCCCGCAGCACGACCCCGCGTTGAAGCTCGCCTCGACCCCCTGGGCGAAGGCCACCACGACCCGGTGATTCGCCGTGAACTCCGGCCAGCTCGTGGCCGACGCCATGAGTTCGGCGTCGAAGCCCAACCCGTGGACCACCACCACGAGCGGCATCGCCCCCGGCGTGGCGAGCGCCTCACCCGGTGAGGGGTCCGACGGGCGCGTCAGCAGGGCGCCGCGCCGGGGCTCCACGTCCGAGGGTGCAGCGACCAGGGCGCGTCGAGCCAGCTGCGCCGGGGTGGCGCCGGAGCCGCCGACGACGTCGATCCAGCGCCCGGTCACACCCGGTACCCCCAGGTCCACCGTGCCGGACAGCACCGAGCACGCCGACAACGAGGCGAGCAGCGTCACCGTGACGCCGACGGCGACCAGCCCGATCACGGATGGAGACTGCGCTCGGCGAGCGATCCTCGACACGCCGTCAACGCTAGGGCGCGCAGCGCTCCGGCCCACCGCAGGCGCCGCAGCGCCGCGGGTGAGCACCACGAGGTCCCGCGAGCGGGAAGAATGCACGGGTGATGCGCTCCGACCGACGACTCCGAACGGTGCTGGCCGCGCTGCTCGCCACGACACTGGCGGCGACGGTCGCCGCGTGCAGCAGCGACGAGAGCGCGACCACCACCACAGCACCGCGCCGGTCGACCACGACCACGACGACCACCACGATCGCTCCGGGGTCCCAGGCGCCGCTCCAGCCCGACTGGGCGTGGCAGTCCGGCGCGGCCGATGACGACACGCTCGAGTCCGCCACGGGTCGCCGCGACGCGGTGCTCGCCGTCGGCGGCGCCCACCGCGGGCTGGCCCCCGTCGCACCGCCGGGAAGCACCCTCATCACCCTCGCCTCGGCCGACGGCACGCTGCGCAGCGCCACCGACTCCCCCGCGGACGCGGCCGACGACCTCGCCCGCGCCGTCGGCGCAGGCAGCGACGGCACGGCGCTCGCCTGCGGATCGATCAGCTCGGCGGCCACCGCAGGGTTCTCCGACGCCGCCGACGCGTGGTGCGCTCCGGTGACCGAGGCCGGAGCCCTCGGCGAACTCACGATCGGCGGGAGCGAGGGCGAGGAGATCGTCAACGGCACCGCGCTCACCGCGGACAGCGGTTACGCCTACGTGGCCGCGAGCACCGACGGTCTCTACCCGGGAGCGGAGGATCCGACCGGTGGCTTCCTCGGCGAGCGCGACGCGCTGTTGTTGCGCACCGACCCCACGGGCGCACCACGCTGGGCCCGGCAGTTCGGCACGCAGGGGAACGACTCGGCGAACGGCGTCACCACCACGGCCGACGGCGACGCCGCCGTGGCCGGTGACTCCGAGGACGGGAACTTCGGCTTCGACGACGGCTCCGAACGGCGCGGCGGTCAGGACGCGTGGGCGGCACGATTCGATCCATCCGGCAACCAGCGTTGGCTCACGCCGTTCGGGACGCCCGGACGGGACTCGGCCCGGACCGTGGCCAGTGGCGGTGACGCCTCACGTGGCACCGAGGCCGTCGTCGCGGCGGGGTCGACCGACGGCACTGTCGCGAGCGGCGCACCCGGCAGCGCGGCCGCAGCCGGCGGACTCGACGTGCTCGTCGCGGCGTTCGACGCCGCCGGTCGTCAGCAGTGGATCACGCAACTCGGCTCCCCCGCCGATGACGAGGCCACCGGCGCGGTGATCGACGGTCAGACGCTCTACGTCGCGGGCACCGCCGGCGCACCGATCGTGGGGGCGGAACGCGTCGACGTCCCGGGCGGACCCACCAACTCACCCGGCGG
>CAJBIS010000470.1 GCA_903953195.1 uncultured Actinomycetes bacterium | reverse complement strand
CGTGACCGGTGCGGTCACCGACGTGATGCGGAGCGCGACGTCGGTCTGATCGGCGAGGTCGGGCGCCGCTCGGCACGCACGACGACCACGACGTCCACGGCGTCCACGACACATCGACACGACGACACGACGACACGACGACCAACGGAACAGGGGAACGAGACCATGGGTCCACTCGAGGGTGTGAAGGTGATCGAGGTCGCGGGCATCGGCCCCGGGCCGTTCGCGGCGATGATGCTCGCCGACATGGGTGCGGACGTGATCCGGGTGGATCGCACCGCCAACGCCATGGGCGGTGACCCGGCGTCGCCACCCGCCGACACGCTCAACCGTGGTCGCCGGTCCATCGCCGTCGACCTGAAGTCGCCCGAGGGCATCGCGGTGCTGCTCGACCTGGTGGCGACCGCCGACGCGCTGGTCGAGGGGTTCCGACCCGGAGTCGCCGAGCGCCTCGGGTTCGGTCCCGATGTGTGCGCGGCCCGCAACCCGAAGCTCGTCTACGGGCGCATGACCGGCTGGGGCCAGGACGGCCCGTACGCCCACACCGCCGGCCATGACATCAACTACATCGCGCTCGCCGGCGTGCTGGCCCACCTGGGTCGGGCCGGCGAGCAGCCGACGCCGCCGATCAACCTCGTCGGCGACTTCGGTGGTGGCGGCATGCTCATGGCCTTCGGCATCGTGTGCGCGCTGCTCGAGGCGCAGCGGTCGGGTCGGGGCCAGGTCGTCGACGCGGCCATGGTCGACGGTGCCGCAACGCTGATGAGCATGATGTGGGCGTTCCAGGCCATGGGCATCTGGAGTGAGGAGCGCGGCACCAACATGCTCGACACCGGCGCCCACTTCTACGACACCTACGAGTGCTCGGACGGCGGCTACGTCTCGATCGGGTCGATCGAGCCCCAGTTCTATGCGGAACTGGTTCGCCTCACCGGACTCGACGGGGCCGACGCGGCCGGGGGTGAGCCGTTGCCGCACCAGATGGACAAGGCGCGCTGGGACGAGATGCGCGAACGCCTCGCGGCGATCTTCCGGACCCGGACCCGTGACGAGTGGTGTGCGGTGATGGAGGGAACGGACGTGTGCTTCGCCCCGGTGCTCACGATGTCGGAGGCGCTCGAGCACCCGCACAACGTCGAGCGCGGCACGTTCATGGAGGTCGCCGGCATCCCGCAGCCGGCGCCCGCGCCGCGCTTCAGCCGCACACCCGGCACGGTGCAGCGGCCCCCGGCACACGTGGGTCAGCACACCGACGAGGTGCTGAGTGACTGGCTGGGCGCCGACGCGGCACGCATCGCCGAGCTTCGCAACGGCGGCGCGATCGCCGGCTGACGGCGGAAGCGCGTCGCCCACCCACTAGCGTCGGCGGGCGTGTCCACCCTCGTCTGCTTCCACGCCCATCCCGACGACGAGTGCATCGCCACCGGCGGGACGATCGCCGCGGCGCATGCCGCCGGGCACCGCACCGTGCTCGTCGTCGCCACGCGCGGCGAACGTGGTGAGGTGGCGCCCGGCGTGCTGGCCGAGGGCGAGGCGCTCTGGGAACGTCGACTCGCCGAGACCTACGCCGCGGCCGAGGCGCTGGGCATCGACCGCGTCGAGTTCCTGGGGTACGTCGACTCCGGCATGATGGGCGAGCCCACGAACGACGGTCCGTACACGTTCTGGACCGCGGACGTCGACGCCGCGGCCGAGCGGCTCGCCGCCATCCTCCGCGAAGAGCGCCCCGACGTCCTCACCATCTACGACGACCACGGCGGCTACGGCCATCCCGACCACATCCAGGTGCACCGGGTCGGGTTGCGGGCCGCTGAACTCGCCGGCGTGACGAACGTGCTCCAGGCCACCATGAACCGCGACCACATCCGCACGATGATGGAGGAGCGACTCGCCCAGATGGAGGCGGAGCTCGCCAACGAGACCGACACCCCGGGCGAGACCCCGACGGACGTGCCGGACCCCACCGAGACCGAGGAGTTCGGCTCGCCCGAGGCGCTCATCACCCACCGGATCGACGTCATCGAGCACGTCGAGTCCAAGCGTCGGGCCATGGCGGCGCACGCCAGCCAGATCCCGCCGGACTCGTGGTTCCTGCAGCTGTCCGCCGAGGAGTTCGCGGCGGGGTTCGGCAGTGAGTGGTACATCGCCACCGGCGAGGCCCGCGCCGTGGACGAACCGTTCCGCACGTCGATCTGGGACTGATCGCGGCATCGTCGACAGGATGCGGAACGGGACCCCGGCCGAGGCCGGGATCCCGTTCGAGAGGGGGATGAGTTGGAGGGAGGGGACATCCCACCTCTGCGACGGTGACGACTGCGGG
>CAJBIS010000469.1 GCA_903953195.1 uncultured Actinomycetes bacterium | reverse complement strand
GGGCACGCTGACCGCCCCGCTTCCAGACCGTCACCTTCGCGACGAGTTCGAGCCAGTCGGTCACGACCTCTGCCCCGTCACGCGCCCTGACCGCGCCCTACGGCCGGCGGCCGGCGAGGTCGACGGGATCGGACGACATCACACGTCCACCGCACCCGACACCAGCCGGATGTTGATCGGGTACCGGTACCACTCACCCCGGTTCGCGGCCATCGCCGCGATGATGTGGAAGACGACACCGGCGATGAGCACGATCGGGAACAGGATGAATCCGATCAGGACGAGCATCGACAGCGCCGACACGATGAGGGCGATGCCCAGCGTGATCGAGAAGTTGAGCGCCTCGGCGGCATGGTGCCGGGCGAAACGCTGCTCCGGTTTCGTGATCAGGTAGATGATCAACGGGCCCCAGAACCCGACGAGGATCGGCAGGGCCTCCGCCAATGTGGCCATCCCCTTCTCGTCCTCGATCGAGGACACGGGCGCGGCGTACGCCTGCGGCACCACGGCGGGCACCTGCGGTGCGGCGACCTGACCCCACTGGGTGCCGTCCCACCAGCGCTGCTGACCGCTCTCGTCGGGGTACCAACCTGGGGGTGTCTGCTGCGACGACATCCCCAGACCCTACGCGGCCGCAGGCAGACTGCGCTGAACCACGACTGATCGCTCAGTCGTGGCGACGGACACGCACGAGGGTGTCGAGCGCGTCGACGACACCACCGTCCCGTTCGACCGGACGGCGGACCACCTCGGCCCGTTCGACCACGAGGTCCGGCACGGCCGCCAGCAGGTCGGCGACCACGTCGTCGGGTCCGGACAGCACCGACCCGTCCTGCGGTCCGCCGACGCCGTCGGCCAGGTTGGTGACGTCGTGCGCCACCCACAGCAGCGTTCCGCAGGGTGCGAGCGCGAGCGCCGATGACGCCAGCATGTTCCGGCGCCCCTCCGCCCCCATCTGCGCGTAGAACAGCACGACCAGATCGAACTGCGGGCCCGCCGGCGCTCCAGCCGGGCGAGACTCAGCGACGTCGGCCACCATCCAGTCGCACGTGACACCGGCGTGTTCGGCGAGCTGGGCCGCCTTGGCGAGCCCGACCGCCGAGAAGTCGATGCCGGTCGCCGACCAGCCCTGTGTGGCCAGCCACACCGCGTTGCGACCCTCGCCGCACGCGACGTCGAGCGCCCGACCGGGCACGAGACCCTCGACCTCGCCCGGCAGGAACCGATTGGGCTCGGTCGCCCAGACGAACTCGGCGGTGTCGTACCGCTCGTCCCAGCCGGCGGCGTCCACCTGCGCCGCCGTCAGTCGCCCAGCGCGGCGATGGCGTCCGCGATGGCGATCGCCCGACGGGCGTTGTCGACGTGCAGGTTCTCGATCATCTTGCCGTCGACGGTCACCACGCCCTTGCCCTCGGCGAGGCCCTGCTCGAAGGCCTCGATGACCCGGCGCGAATGGTCGATCTCGTCGGCGGACGGCGAGAACGCCTCGTTGCACGGCTCGACCTGCGTGGGGTGGATCAGCGTCTTGCCGTCGAAGCCCATGTCGGCGCCCTGCTCGCACTCGGCGGCGAAACCCTCGGGGTTCTTCACGTCGTTGTAGACGCCGTCGAGGATCACCTTGCCGGCCGATCGGGCCGCATTCAGGCACCGGCCGAGCCCCCACAGCAGCGGGGCGCGGCCCGGAACCAGCGCGGCGCGCAGCTCCTTGGCCAGGTCGTTCGTGCCCATGATGAGCACCTCGAGGCGCTCCGACGAGTTGGCGATCTCGAGCGCGTGCTCGATCGCGTCCGGCGTCTCGAGCATCGCCCAGATGCGGGTGTGGTCGGCCACGCCGGCGGACTCGAGGATGCGCTCGACGGCGGCCACCTCGGCAGCGGAGTTGATCTTCGGAACGACGATGCCCGCCGGCGCCGCAGCCGCCGCGGAACGCAGGTCGGCCTCGTGCCACTCCGTCTCCGACGAGTTCACCCGGATGGTCAGCTCACGGTGGCCGTACTCCCCCGACGCCACTGCGGCGGCGACCTTCTCGCGGGCCACCTCCTTCATGTCGGGCGCGACGGAGTCCTCGGTGTCGAAGATGATCGCGTCGGTCGGCAGCGACTTGGCCTTCTCGAGGGCCTTGTCGTTGGCGCCCGGCATGTACAGGGCGCTGCGGCGGGGTCGGAGTTCACTCACGTCGGTCTCCTCGTGACAATCGGGTGCGGGGCGGATCAGAAGCCGTAGAGGTCGGCCAGGGCGGGGTCACGATCGGCGAGTTCGCGAGCGAGTTCGACCACGACCTTGCACTGCTTGACCGAGGCGTCGTCCTCCATCTTGCCGTTCAACATGATGGCGCCGGTGCCGTCGCCCATGGCCTCGATGACCTCCTGGGCGTGGGCCACGTCGGCCGGGTCGGGCGAGAACACCCGCTTGGCGATGTCGATCTGCACGGGGTGCAGCGACCAGGCACCGACGCAACCGAGCAGATACGCGTTGCGGAACTGGTCCTCGCAGGCGACGGTGTCCTTGATGTCGCCGAACGGCCCGTAGTACGGGAGGATCCCGGCCATCGCGCACGCGTCGACCATGCGGGCGATCGTGTAGTGCCACAGGTCCTGCTGGTAGGTCGTGCGCTCGGCGTCGTACGCCGGCCCGTCGGCACCCTCGGGCGGGTCCTCACGCACCAGGTAGCCGGGGTGGCCGCCGCCGACACGGGTCGTCTTCATGCGACGGTTCGCGGCCAGGTCGGCCGGGCCGAGCGACAGGCCCTGCATGCGGGGCGACGCCAGACAGATCTCCTCGACGTTGGCCACACCACGAGCCGTCTCCAGGATGGCGTGCACCATCAGCGGCTTCGACAGACCCGCCTTCGCCTCGAGCTGCGCGAGCAGTCGGTCGATGTAGTGGATGTCCTCGGGGCCCTCGACCTTGGGGACCATGATCACGTCGAGCTTGTCGCCGACCTCGGTCACGAGCGTCGTCAGGTCGTCGAGCACCCACGGCGAGTCGAGGCTGTTCACCCGGGTCCACAGCTGCGTGTCACCCAGGTCCATCTCGCGGGCGACCTTCACGAGTCCGGCGCGTGCCGCCTCCTTGGCGTCCATCGGGATGGCGTCCTCGAGGTTGCCGAGCAGGACATCGGTCGTCGGCGCGATGTCAGGCAGCTTCGCCGTCACCTTGTCGAGGTGCGGCGGGAAGAAGTGGATCATCCGCGACGGCCGGAACGGGATCTCCCGCAGTGGTTCCGGGGCGCCGGCGGCGAGCGGCTTGAAGAAATCCTTGGGGCTGCGCATGGCGCAGACGCTAGGCGTCCCGGGCGCGCCCTGCGAAACCTGCGCGCCGCACCGGCGCGGCGGTG
>CAJBIS010000468.1 GCA_903953195.1 uncultured Actinomycetes bacterium | reverse complement strand
GGGTCCGGGCGGCGTCCGGGTCGGCGTCGCGGCGGAGCGGGTCGGGTCCGAGTTTGGCGACGATCCGTTCCTGCTCCCCGGGGTTCACGAGCTCACAGCGGGTCGGGCCGGACAGGTCCCACGTGGAGTCCTCGCCGACGAGGCGGAGCCGGATCTCGCCGACCGGCTCCTCGGGTGGGAACGCCCGCTGGCGGAACTTGCCGATCAGGCCCAGATGGACGTGCAGGACCTCGCCCGTGCCGAAGTCGCAGAACAGGTACTTGCCCCATGCCGCTGCTGACTCGAGGGTGCAGCCGTCGATGGCGTCGGCCCCGCCGGCGAACCGACCCTGCGGTGAGGTGGCCTCCACCGGGCGGCGGCTGAGCGTGCGAGTCAGGTCGCGGGCGAGACGGTGGATCGTGTGGCCTTCGGGCACGCCGCAGTCTGGCGCGTCCCGCACCGCGCCGACGACGCGGACGCCGACGCCATCCGCTTCGGCGTCACACCGATCGGCTCAGTGGAACACGATCGTGCGGTGCCCCCAGACGAGCACCCGGTTCTCCAGGTCGGCCTCGACGGCTCGGGCCAGCACGATGACCTCCAGATCCCGCCCTCGCCGGGCGAGCGCCTCGACGTCGTCGCGGTGCGACACGCGGGTGACGTCCTGGTCGATGATCGGCCCCTGATCCAGGTCGGCGGTCACGTAGTGCGCGGTGGCGCCGATGAGTTTCACGCCCCGTTCCGACGCCTGACGGTACGGCTTCGCCCCGACGAACGCCGGCAGGAACGAGTGGTGGATGTTGATGATCCGGTTCGGGAAGGTGTCGACGAAGTCGGGCGAGAGGATGCGCATGTACCGGGCGAGCACCACCCGGTCGATCCGCTCGGACTGCAGGAGCGCCGTCATGGCCCGGTCCTGCGCAGGCGGGTCGTCACCGACGGGGAGATGGTGGAAGTCGATGCCGTGGAAGGCCGCCAGGTCGGCGTGGTCCGCATGGTTGGACGCGATCAGCGCGATGTCGGCCCGCAGTTCGCCGGCGGCCGATCGGGCGAGCAGGTCGACCAGACAGTGCGCCGACTTCGACGCGAGGATCGCCAGCCGAGGTCGCTCGTCGGAGAAGTGGACCCGCACGTGCATCAGGAACCGTTCGGCGATCGGAGCGAACGCCTCGGCAATCTCGTTGCGCTCGACAGCGAACCCGTCGAGGGTGAACTCGACCCGCTGGAAGAACAACCCGTCGATGTGGTCGGTGTGCTGTTCGGCGGTGACGATGTTCCCGCCGTTCCGCCAGATGAAGTCGGCCACGTGTGCGACCACGCCGGGCTGGTCGGGGCACGAGAGCAGGAGCACGGCGGTCGGTGACACCCGGAGAGGGTAGCGGTCCCTCCGACGCGTCGATGGTTGTGCGGACGGGGGGACTCGAACCCCCACACCCTCTCGGGCACCGGGACCTAAACCCGGCGCGTCTGCCAGTTCCGCCACGTCCGCAGGTCGCCGACACGCTACCGGTGCGCTCGACCGGCCCGAGGACCGGCGCCGACCGGCCGACGTGGGGCCGCGGCACGGCGGGGTCGTTCTCCTGCGTTACCCTCACTCTCCATGCAGAGTCCTGAGATCCCCGCCATCCCTGCGCTCCAGAACGGCAGCGGCATGGAACCCAGCGCCGACATCTTCAACCGGCTGTTGAAGAACCGCATCGTGTACCTGGGCTCCGAGGTCAACGACCAGGTCGCCAACTTCCTGACCGCCCAGTTGCTCTACCTCGAGGGTGAGGACCCCGAGAAGGACATCTGGCTCTACATCAACTCGCCGGGCGGTTCGGTCACGGCCGGCATGGCCATCTACGACACGATGCAGTTCGTGACGCCCGACGTGGGCACCATCTGCATGGGCCTCGGCGCCTCGATGGGGCAGTTCCTGCTCTGCGCCGGTGCGCCCGGCAAGCGCTACGCGCTGCCGCACGCTCGCATCATGATGCACCAGCCCTCTGCGGGCATGGCCGGTCAGGCGTCCGACATCGCCATCCAGGCCGAGCAGCTGAAGTACATCAAGGACCTGCTCGCCGAGCGCATCGCCGAGCACACCGGTCAGACGAAGGACCAGATCAACACCGACTCGGACCGCGACCGTTGGTTCACTGCGGAGCAGGCCAAGGAGTACGGGATCATCGATCAGGTGATCGTGCGCCGCGGCGAGATGCGCTGAGCCACACCCGCTCGGGTGCGCGCGAGTTGTCGCTCGCTCGAACCGATCAGGTCAGGACAGTCGGAAGCCGCACTGCTCCTCGGACCACTGCGACACCGCGGCGACGTCGTCGGCGAGCGTGCCCAGCTGGGTGTTCAGCTCCTCGCGCTGTGCCTCGATCGCGCCCGGGTCCTGATTGGCCTGCTGGGCCTGCAGCAGGCTGACGACACCCTGCAGTCCGGCGACGAGCGCCTGCATCTGCGCGCTGATCTCGGATGGTGCCGCATCGGCGACCGCTGTCAGCCGGTCGGCCTCGGCGGCCGCTGCGGTCAGGTCGCGGCGTTCGAGTGCGGCGTCGAGCGCGCTGAGCGACCGCACCTGCCCGAGGTCGTCGCAGAACGCGGGCGAGTCGTCGCCGCAGCCAGCGAGTGGAGCGGCGATCAGCGCGACCAGTCCGGCAGCGCACCATCGCCGGACACCGCGCCGGTTCACGCGACGGTGCCCGAGGCGAGCGCGGCCTCGGCTCGTTGCCGCAGGTCCTTGACGGCGTGCTCGACGCCGAGCTCGTCGCGGAACAGTGCGCTGCCGACCACGAACACGTTGGCGCCGGCGAGGGCCGCTCGGGCGATCGTGTCGGGTGCGATACCGCCGTCGACCTCGATGTCGAGGTCACGGCCGCTGGACTCGACCAGGTCGAGCAGCCGGCGGACCTTCGGCTCCATCTCGGTCAGGTAGGCCTGACCGCCGAAGCCGGGGTTCACCGTCATGATGAGCACCTGCAGGACCGAGTCGAGCACCCACTCGATCACCTCGAGCGGCGTGGCCGGGTTGAGCGCGACCGCCGGTTCGGCCCCGAGGTCACGGATCAGCCCGAGTGTGCGGTGCAGGTGGGTGCACGCCTCGGGGTGCACGAGGATCCGGTCGCAGCCGGCTTCGACGAATGCGGGGATCAACCCGTCGGGTTCGTGAACCATGAGGTGTGCCTCGAACGGGAGATCGACCTTCGGGCGACACGACGCGATGACCGCCGGTCCCATCGAGATGTTCGGCACGAACTGGCCGTCCATCACATCCCAGTGGATCCGCTCGACCCCGGCGGCCTCGAGTTCGACACAGACGTCGCCCAGACGGGCGAAGTCGGCGTTCAACACGGACGGGGCGATCTCGACGCCACGGGTGGTCATGCGGTCCTCCGGATGGTTCGCTCGACCGCGACCCTACCGGTCGCGTCGGTGTCGGTCGGCCGCCGATTCCGCCGGTGGCGCCGCGCCACCTAGCGTGGCCGGATGCCGGAATCGCTGGAGTCCATCGACGTCGTCGCCGAACGGATGGTCGCCGGCGGATCGTGCATCGCCCACCTCGACGACGGGCGGGTGGCGCTGGTCGAGGGCGCCCTGCCGGGGGAGCGCGTCGAGGCCCGGGTCACCGAGGAACGTCCGAAGATGGTCACCGCGGCGGTCGAGGTCGTGCTCGATGCTTCCTCGGACCGGATCGCCCCGCCGTGCGCCGAGGTGGAGCGGGGGTGTGGCGGCTGCGACCTGCAGTACGCAGACCCGGCGGCGCAACCGAACCTGAAGGTCGAGGTGGTGCGCGACGCGCTCCGCCGGCTGGCCCGATTGAGCGATGTCCCCATCGACCCGGGTCGGGCGCTGCCGGCCGACGGCTACCGCACCACGGTGCGTGCCGCCGTGCGTGGCGGTCGTGCGGGATTCCGTGCCCGTCGATCGAACGACGTGGTCACGGTGGACTCGTGCATGGTGGCGCACCCGCTCGTCGAGGAGGTGCTGATCGACGGCCGGTTCGACGGCGCGACCGAGGTGGTGGTGCGTGTCGGTGCCCGCACCGGGGAGCGGATGGTCGTCGTCTCGCCCAACGCCGAATCGGTGAGTGTGCCGCCGGATGTCCGGGTCGTCGGCACCGACGAGCTCGGGCGCGGTCGACGGGCATGGATCCACGAGGAGCTCGCCGGCCACCGGTTCCGGGTCTCCGCACAGTCGTTCTTCCAGGCGCGCCCCGACGGGGCCGAGGCGCTCGTCGATGCGGTGCGTCGCGCGCTCGGCGATCCGGGCGCGGACGCCGCGCTCGTCGACCTCTACGGCGGCGTCGGGCTGTTCAGCGTCGCGCTGGGCACGCGGGCGCCGGTGCTGGTCGAACGCTCGGCCTCGGCGGTGGCGGACGCCCGGGTGAACCTGGCGGAACGTGACGCGATGATCCTGAAGATGGGCGTGCGGCGGTGGCGGCCGGTACCGGCCGACGTCGTCGTGGCCGACCCGGCGCGCAGCGGTCTGGGCGTGGAGGGAGTGGCGGCGGTCGTCGGGAGCGGCGCGCCCCGCGTGGCGCTCGTCAGTTGCGATCCGGCCTCGCTCGCCCGAGATGTCGGCCAGCTGGCCTCGGTCGGCTACCACCCGCTCGGCGTCGAACTCGTCGACCTGTTCCCGCGGACCCACCATCTGGAGGCGGTGACCGCGCTGGAGCTGACCGAGGACGCCGCCGACGTCGTGGAGTTGCACTCGTGAGGGGGCAGGGGCGCCGCTCGACGTGGCGAGCGCGCCTCGTGGGAGCGGCGGTCGTCTCGATCTCGGTCGCGACGATCTCGGCCGCGGCGGTGTCGTGCGGCTCGGCCCAGCAGTCGACCGGCTCGTCGCAGGCTCCGTCAGGTTCGTCGTCATCGGGGCTGTTCCCGGCGACGCCCGCGTCGACGTGTGCGGACACGCCGCCCGAGCGACTCGTGCCGCAGGTGGTTGCGCAACATCCGCATGACGCCACGGCGTTCACCCAAGGGCTGCTGCTGGCCGATGGCACGCTCTACGAGAGCACGGGGCGGTACGGCGAGTCGTCGATCCGAGTGGCCGACGTCGAGTCGGGAGAGGTGCTGCGCAGCGGTGACGTCCCGGACGACTCGTTCGCTGAGGGCCTCGCAATCGGTCCGGATGGTCGACTGGTCCAGCTGACGTGGAAGGAGGGCCGGGCGTTCGTGCGCGACCCCGAGACCCTGCAGATCGTCGACGAACACCGATATGACGGCGAGGGCTGGGGCATCACGACGCTCGACGACGGTTCGTTCGTCACCAGCGACGGCAGCGACCGGCTGACCGTTCGTGACCCCGCGACGTTCGAGGTGCTGCGGGTGGTGACGGTCCGACGCGCCGACGGTGCTGCCGATCAGCTCAACGAGCTCGAGTGGGATGGCTCCCACCTGTGGGCGAACCGCTGGCAGACCGACGAGATCGTTCGGATCGACCCCGTGTGCGCCCGGGTCGATGCCGTGGTGGACGCCGGTTCGCTCGAGACCGTGGCCCAGCAGGCGGCAGCGGGAGCGCCGATCGACGTGCTCAACGGCATCGCGCACGTGCCCGGCAGTGACCGGTTCCTGATCACCGGCAAGTACTGGCCGGTGCTCGCGGACGTGCGGTTCGTGCCGGCCTGAGCGGCGCTCAGCCTGATTCGGGGTGTGCCTCGAGCCAGCCGTTCAACGCGGTGCGCGTCTCGTCGACGACCCGCGTGAACTCGTCGACGCGCTCCGCGGACGGTGGGAACTCGCCGGTCTCGAACTCGGTGCTCAGCTCGTCGATGCGACGGGCGCCGAGTGTCCGGCTGGTCGATCGGAGTGTGTGAGCGGTCCCGCGGACGAGTTCCGCGTCCCCGCCGGCGACTCCGTCGACGATCGCCGTGCAGCGTCGGTCG
Source organism: uncultured Actinomycetes bacterium (assembly GCA_903953195.1). Lineage (GTDB taxonomy): Bacteria > Actinomycetota > Acidimicrobiia > Acidimicrobiales > Microtrichaceae > SXMI01. The sequence continues at coordinate 8,133 of CAJBIS010000468.1, read as the reverse complement.
AGCTCGACCAGGTACGTCGACACGATCGAGCGCACCGGGGCGTACGTGCCGAGATCGTCGGCGAGTGCGTCGAGTGCGGCCACTTCGGTGCTGTCGTTCGTCGATGGCGTGCCCGACCGGCCCCACTCGTTGAGCGCGCCCGCCAGATCACGCAGCCCGACCGGCTTGACCAGCAGGTCGTTCATGCCGGCGTCCAGGCACGCGTGGCGGTCGGCGGGGAGCGCGCTGGCGGTCATGCCGATCACGGCGAGCTCGGCCGTGCGAGCGTTCGCCCGGATGCGGCGTGTGGTCTCGAGCCCGTCGATTCCGGGGAGCTGCCAGTCCATGAGCACACAGTCGGGGAGTTCGCCGCTCTCGAGCAGGTCGAGGGCGTCGAGCCCGCTGCCGGCCACGGTGGCTCGCGCTCCGAGCCGGCGGAGCTGCTCGGCGACCAGGAGCTGGTTCACCTCGTTGTCCTCGACGACGAGCACGTGCACCGACGCTCGCAGGTCGGCGTCGTCGTCGGCGTACGACGGTTCATTCGGCGCTGCACGGAAGGGCACGGTCACGCGGAACGCTGAGCCACGGCCGAGCTCGGACTCGAGTGTGATCGAGCCACCGAGCAGCTGCACGGCGCGCTCGGTGATCGACAGGCCGAGTCCCGCGCCGTGGCCGCTGGTGTCGTCGCCGACGTGCTCGAACGGCTGGAACGCTCGCGCCACGTCGTCGGGGGCGATGCCGATGCCGGTGTCGCTCACCTCGACGGCCAGTGCCGCGGTGCCGGTGGTGGTGACGTCGATCCGGATCGAGCCGTCGTAGGTGAACTTGGCGGCGTTCGTCAGCAGATTCATCAGGACCTGTCGGAGGCGGGACTCGTCGAGCCCGATCACCTCGGGCACGGTGTCGTCCACGTGCGACGTCACCTGGATGTTGGCGCGGGCCAACTGCCGGCCGACCGATTCGGCGTCGCCGACGACCTGGCGCACGATGCATGCGCGGTCCACGACGTCCTGGTCGGCGGCGGCCATGCGTGAGTACTCGAGCAGGTCGTTGACGAGGAACTCGAACTGTTCGGCCTGCCGTTGCGCCGAGACCGCCAACTGTCGGGCCGAGGCGGGCACGTCGGCGTGGCTCAACAACTCGGTCAGCCCGTGCAGCGCGTGCACTTGGTTGCGGAGTTCGTGGCTGACCCGGGCGACGAACTCGTCGCGCATCCGGGCCTCCTCGATCGCCGAATCGCGTCGTTGTGCGAGCTCGCGTTCGATCGACTTCCGACCGGACACATTGCGGGTCGTGACCACGATGCCGCGGACGTCGGGGTCGTCGAGCAGATTGACGGCGCCGAGTTCGACCTGCTGGAAGACACCGTCGGCGTTGGCGACCTTCACCTCGCTGCGGATCTCGACGCCGGGAGACTCGAGCACCCGCTGGCGGAGGAGCAGCAGGTTGTCGACGTCGGCGGGGTCGGCGAGCTCGATGATCGACCGGCCCCGCCACGAGTCCTCGGGGAAGCCGAGGACGTCGGAGTGGAACCCGGTGCTGTAGAGGACCATGCCGTCGGCGTCGACGAGCGTGACCGTGTCGGTGATGTTCGCGAGCAGCGCCTGCATGCGCTGTCGATCCAGGTCGGCGAGATCCCGCGCGTTTCGAGGGCTGTTGAACCATTCGCTGAACGCTGCGGTCGACGCGGCGATCGACCCGTCGGCGTCGAAGATCGCAGCGCGGAGACCGGCGTCGCCGAGTGCTCGGAGCGGTTCGTGCGCGTCGTCATCCATGTGGCGTGGCGTGTCGCTCACTCGGGGATGCCGTCAGCCATGCGGTACCCGACACCGCGCACGGTCCGGATGTGCGACTCGCCGTCGCCGTCGATCTTCTTGCGCAGGTTGGCCATGTGGACATCGACGACGTGGTCGCCGGTGAACCAGTCGGCGCCCCAGACGCGCTCACGGAGCGTCTCGCGGGACAGCACGCGGTCGGGGCGTTCGGTGAGGACGTCCAGGATGGCGAACTCGATTCGGGTCAGCGGAACCTCGGTGCCGTCGACGGTGACGCGATGCGCGTCCGGGTGAACCACCAGGTCGCCGATCGTGCGGGTCTCGGTATCCGGTTCGGGTTCGGTGCGGCTGCGGCGGAGCAGCGCCTCGATCCGGGCGAGCAGTTCGCGGGGCGAGTACGGCTTGGTGACGTAGTCGTCGGCGCCGAGCTTGAAGCCGAGCACCTTGTCGACCTCGTCCGCTCGGGCCGTCAACATGATCAGGTACGCGTTCGTCACTTCACGGATCTGCCGGCACAGGTCGATGCCGTCGGTGTCCGGCAGTCCCAGGTCCAACAGGATCACGTCCGGTCGGGTCGAGCGGACCTGATCGAGGGCGCCCGCGCCGTCGGCCGCGGTCGCGGTGTCGTAGCCGGCGTTCCGAAGCAGCGCGGTCGCCAGTTCGGCGGCCTCGGGGGCGTCTTCGATGATCAGGACGGTGGTCACGTTGGTGTTCCCTCGTGAGAGTCGACTGGTGGTGCGACGGCGTCGCCGGGAATTCGGACGACGACGGTGACACCGGGTTCGCCGGTGGCTGTCACGGTGCCGCCGAGCTGGGTGCACAGCTCCCGCACGAGGGCGAGCCCGATCCCGCTACCCGATGCCGCAGCGTCGAACGTGGCGAACGGTTCGAAGGCGGTCTCGAGCTGGGACGCGGTGAGCCCGGGTCCGTCATCGGCGACGGTGAGGACGACCTCGGGCGGGGTCCTGTCCGAGCTGCGCTGTCCAGTGCTCGCCGGGTGATTCACGGTCAGCTGGACGCGAACCACGCCGGGCCGGCCGAATCGGGCGACGTTGTCGAGCAGCGCGTCGGCGATCTGGTGCAGGCGGGCGTCGTCGACCACCACGTCGCCCGAGGCCTCGGGGACGAGCAGCAGGCCGCGGGCGGTGAGCGTCTCGCGCCACCGCACCCCGATCTCGTCGAGCACGTCTCGGAGATGAACGGGTCGTGGGTCGGTGCGGAGCGTCCCCGTCTCGAGCTGTGTCAGCTCCATCAGGTTCGTGAACAACTGGCGGAGCTCCACCGCTGCGCCCGAGGCATCACCGAGGCGTTGCCGGTCGGTCGGTGTCGCCGGGCTCGCCAACTCGAGCGCCGACAGGATCGTCTGGAGGGGCGTTCGAACTCGATGGGCGAGTTCCGCGAGGAACTCGGTCTTGGCCCGCGCCGAGGCCTCGGTGAGCGCCTGCGCTCGCACCAGTTCGGCGGTGCGCTCCTCGACACGCCGGTCGAGGTCGTTCTTCGCCTCCCAGAGACGACGGAGCCCGGTCTCGGCGATCTGTTCCGCCTCGAGGCGCGCCTCTCGCTCGCGTTGCCACCGGCGCTCGAGCAGTCGGATCCGCTCGGCGTCGGCGTCGGCAACGCTGGCGGCATCGTCAGTGACGTCGCGATCGACCGGACCCCCGGTCCACCCCGCTGCTGCCGCCGACGACGAGCTCACGAGTACCGCACCTCGATCACACAGCTGGTGCCACCCTCGTGGACGCACTCGGACTGGGTCACCGTCACCGCGGTGGCGTAGTGGTCGGCGGCACCGGTGATGAGCCCCTCGGCGAGGAAACACAGCTGTCGGGGTGAGGTGTAGCGCATGGTCGTCAACTGATCGTCGGACGACTCGACGGCGAACATCGGCGGCGTGGCCTCCGGGTAGAGCTTGAGCACCTCTGGGTGGATCACCGCATCGAGCTGCGCCAGAAGTGTTGGGAGGTCATCGACGTCGCCGACGAGTTCCGGGTGACGTTCGATCAGGTGGCCGAACCCGTGCTGACCGGCGTGCCGCAACACGTCGGGGACCGGGAGCCCGCTCTGTTCCGAGATCGATCCGACGATCCCCACCAGCTGCTCGTCGGGGTAGTTGCCGAGCGAGGTGTAGGCGCCGCGGACCCCGGCGGAGTCGAGCGCCCGGTCCCAGGTGCCCTCGGGCAGCGTCTCGTCCACGACCTCTTCGACGACGTTGAACAGCACGCCCTTCACTGGTTCGCCTCCACGCCACGACCTTCCGCACGCCCGATCACGCCGCCTGACGTGATCTTGAGGAACGTGTGTCGTTCTTGAGGTTACGGCATTCGCCGGAGGATGGGTGCGGACGATCGCACGAATCACGCCAGCCCTTCATTCGCTCGCCGGCCAGCACGACAAGTTGGTATGCAGCACCGAACCCTGACCCCCATCCCCACCCGAGTCGCGGCGCTCGCCGTCATCATCGCCGGAGGTGCGTTCCTCGCCGCCCCGGCAGCGGGAGCCGCGGTGTCTGCAGGGGAGCGGTCGTCGTCCGCGGCGACCGCCTGCCTGCTCGATGGTGGCTCGAACTCCGTGAACTGCACGACCACCACGACCACGTCGACGTCGACGACCACGACGGTGCCGGAGACCACCACGACGGTCCCCGAGAGCACGACCACCAGCGTGCCCACCAGCGTCGCCGGTGAGACCACCCTGCCGACGACGGTGCCGGTGTCGGTCGCCGGCATCACCGCCACGCAGCGGTCCGGTGTCGTCACCCCCAACCAGACGGGGTTGAATGCGCTTGCGACCACCGGCCCGACCGACTCCTCGGCGCTCCCCGTCGGCCTGTCGCTCGTGCTCGTCGGCGGCACGCTCGTCCTGCTGAGCGTCCGGGCCACCCGCTCGGCCCGACAGGAGGTCTGACCCACCGACGTTCCCGTCCCGTCCCCAGCCACGGAAACGCAGTAGCGAATCCAACCGCACGGTGAGTCAGCCCGGTGCGGGACCCGGTCCGCCGGGTCCCGCACTGGTCGCGTCCGGGCCGGGATCTACGTGGGATGCCGAAAACGCCGACGGGGTCCCGATCGCTCGGAACCCCGTACTGGCTTGGTACGCCCCCTGGGACTCGAACCCAGAACCTGCGGATTAAGAGTCCGACGCTCTGACCAATTGAGCTAGAGGCGCAGGTGCCCGCCGCAGTGCGGTGGGCAGTTGGATTGTAGCGACACGGTGCGGTCGGCCGGAACCGGTTCGCACCGTTCGCATGGGGTGACCGAGGGGACTTGAACCCCCGACCTCCAGGGCCACAACCTGGCGCTCTAACCGGGCTGAGCTACGGCCACCATGTGAAGGGGCGAGCATAGACCGGGGTCGATCGCGTCGTGGAATGCGTTGCGGCGGGGGCGCCGATCCGCTTCGTGCATCGGCGGGCCGTGGGTAGCGTGTCGTCGTGGCGAACGGCGGTGTGATCTCACGGGCGGTCGGCGGGGTGATGGCAAGGCTGGCCGGAACGTCGACCTTCCAGCGGGTCGGACCGAAGGTCGCTCCCGCCGTCGACAAGGTGGCGTTCACGATCACGGGCGGACGTTGGACGGTGTCGGACACGGTGCTGCCCGTCGTGGTGCTGACGGCGACGGGCGCGAAGTCGGGTGCACCGCGGACGGTGCCGCTCGCTGCGCTGCAGTACGGCGAGGACTTCGTGGTCGTGGGCTCGAACTTCGGCCGCGAGCACCACCCGGCCTGGTCGGCGAACCTGCTCGCACACCCTGATGCCCGGTTGGCGTTCCGGGGCGAGGAGTTCCCGGTGCACGCCGAACTGCTCGACGACGCCGGCAAGAGCGAGGTGTGGCCGCTGCTGGTCGCGCAGTGGCCGCTGTTCGACCAGTACGCCGAGCAGAGTGGTCGTGACCTGCGGGTGTTCGCGCTGCGCCGCCGACGTCGCAGCGTCATCTGATCACCGGCCGTCCACTCCGACAGTCGCAGGTTCGAACGCCCGCCTGATCGACGGTCCCGGCCGAGGAATTCGGCGGAGTACCGCACCATGAGTTTGTGGTGGTGACCGACGATCGGCGTGTGGTGGACTGTCGAGCCATCGACGGTGCACGGCCGCCGCTGGTACGTCGGGAGCGCCCCATGGAGAGCCGGACCACATCGAGACATGGCGTCCCGCTCACCTTCAGGTCGGGGCCGAGTGACCCCTATGCAGTGGCTGACGAGCCCGGCACGTGGGCCGAGACCGTCATCGCGGCGCCCCCGGCGACCATCTGGTCGTTGGTGTCCGACATCAATCTCCCCGCGCGGTTCTCCGAGGAGTTCCTCGGAGCGACCTGGGTGGATGAGCCGATGGAGGTCGGGGCCTCCTTCGTGGGCCGAAACCAGATGCCGCAGCTCGGTGAGTGGGAGGTGCCGTGTTTTGTGGAGGTGTTCGATGAGGGACGGGCGTTCGGATGGTCAACCGTGAGCGCCAGCCACCCGGGTTCCCGCTGGCGCTACGACCTGACTCCCGACGGCGACGGAACCCAGCTCCGGTACACCGCAACCATGGGACCCGGGTTCTCCTACCTCGTGACTGCGATCGACCGTCAACCGCATCAGGCCACCCGGATCATCGAGGCGCGGCTCGAGCAGCACCACGCCAACATGGTGTTGACCCTCCGAGGCATCGCCGAGCTCGCAGAAGGTCGTGCCTGACCGCGTCGGGCGGCCATGTGGCTCCGTCCGACGCGGTCAGCCGCACGAGCGCAGCAGGCGACCGGAGAATCAACTGAACGGCGCGTCGTGCGAGACTCGTCCGAGGCCCTCGTAGCTCAGTTGGATAGAGCAGCGGACTTCTAATCCGCCGGTCGCAGGTTCGAATCCTGCCGAGGGCGCTGAACCTGCACAGTCGAGACAGCAGCGTGGCCCATGGGTGCGCCGATCGAATGTCGCTACTCGTAGAACCACTTGTGGAACCACGGGTCGTCGGTCGACAGCTGGAAGTGCTGGACCAGCGAGATGAACTCGGCGACGAGTTCGGCGTGCTCCGGTTGGTCGGCGACGTTCACGAGTTCGTGCGGATCCGCGTCGAGGTCGTAGAGCTCGAACCGTGGGCGCTGCAGGTACTGCTCGACGTCACGACCGCCGAGCTGTTGGTCCTCGCGGACAGTCGACGTCCACGTCGCCGACAGGTGCAGGTCCGACGCGGTGGGGAAGTCGAGCTTCCATGCGATGTTGACGATGAACTTCCAGCGGTGCGTCCGCACGACCCGCATCGGGTAGTAGTTCGTGACCTGATGGAACGAGTGCGACGCGAAGATGTGGTCGCGGCCGGGTGCATCGGGCTCGTCGAGGAGTGGGACCAGGCTCTCGCCGAACATGTGGGAGCCGAGTTCGGCGGATCCGGCCAGATCGAGCACCGTGGGGGCGAGATCGGCCCACGTGACGAGCGCGTCACAGGCGTCCCCGCCGCGTCGCCGGGAGTCGCTGATGATCAGCGGCAGGCGCATCCCCGGGTCGTACAGCGTGGTCTTGGCGACGGGGAACGCACCGCCGTTGTCGGACAGGTAGACGATCACGGTGTCGCGCCCGCCGGCGCCGCGCTCCACGAGTTCCAGCAGACGTCCGACACCGCGGTCGAGTCGGGCGATCGACTGGTAGTACTCCGCGAGTTCGGCGCGCACCTCGGGCAGGTCGGGGAGCCACGGCGGCACGATCACGTCGCCGACGTCGCACCGGAGTTCCTCATCTCCGGGAAACGACTCGGTGGGGTTGCCGAACGCATCCGGGTGGAGCGGGTGGTCGTCACGGGGCCAGCTCCGATGCGGGTCGTGTGAACACCAGTACAGGAAGTGCGGCGCGTCGCTGTCGCTGTCGCTGACGAACTCGGCGCACCGGTCGGCGAGCCAGACGTCGTCGCGGTGGCGGGCCAGATCCTCGTCGGTGCCCCACTCGGGAGGATCGAGGTCGAACGGGAAGAGCGACTCCGGCTGGTAGTGCTTCTTGCCCATCCGGCCGGTCCGGTAGCCCGCCTGACGCATCAGGCTCGGCAGTGTGTGCACGTCGAGCGCCGTCGAGAAGTTGTGCGGCTGGTGCACCAGGCCGAACGTGCGGTTGGTGTGGGTGTGCAGTCCCGTGAGGATCACCGACCGGCTGCCACCGCACGACGCCGTCGTGCAGAACGCGTTGTCGAACCGCACACCGCGTTCGGCGAGCCGGTCGATGTTGGGCGTCGACACCACCGGGTTGCCGTAACAGCCGACGGCTTCGCGTCCGTGGTCGTCGGCGACGATCATCACGATGTTCGGTCGGTCGTCACGCCCGGGCTGCACGGTTGCGACGGTAGTGGGCGAGGTGCGCTCCAGCCGTGCCGAACCAGTGGTGGCGCGCGTCGCTCATGGGCCAGGACACTCGGAGCGGGCCG
>CAJBIS010000467.1 GCA_903953195.1 uncultured Actinomycetes bacterium | reverse complement strand
GGAACCATCGTCGTCGTGGCCGCCGGAACCATCGTCGTCGTCATGGTCGCCGGAACCATCGTCGTCGTCATGGTCGCCGGAACCATCGTCGTCGTCATGGTCGCCGGAACCATCGTCGTCGTCATGGTCGCCATCGACGGAACAACCATGGTCGTCATCGCTCTCCGGCTCCGGAAGAGTTGTCGACGTTGATGTCGCCGGCACCGCCGTCGTGGTCACGGTTGTCGTGGTCGCCGGGACGTTGCAGCCGGCATCCCAGATCGCGGACGGCCAGTTCTTTCCCGGGTACCCAGCGAATGGCGGGATGATGTCGTCGTCGTGCGTGTCGTGCCCGTTGCGGTTCGTGACCTGCTGCGCCGCGATGGTCACCGAGACGTACGGGTTGTTCGAGCTCGACGTCGCGTGGCAGAGCGTGACCTTGTCGGCCCCATTGCCGTTCCCCATCAGCGTGGTCGTCGGAGCCGGCACGTTCGTGGTCGTCGTGCGATCAGGCGGAGCCATGGCCGCGTCCACACTCCAGGGCAGGACGGTTGCAATGACGACCGCAGCGCCGATCGCCGCGACAACCCGATTCGCCCGGACGCGGAGGAAAGCCCGCTCAGATGCCATAGGACCGAGGGTGGAGTTACTCCCGGGTCAGGTCAAGCCTGCGGCGACGATTCTGATGAGCAGATCCCCCAGCGAACCCTCGACCCTCAACGCATGGTCAAGGGTCGCCGGCTCCGATCAGGCGGTTTCGAGCACGGCGTCGGCGACGAGTTCCTCGCAGCGGCGGGTGTCGTTGAAGCTCAGCTGCAGCTGCTTCGCCCGACGGAAGTAGAGCTGGATCTCGTACTCGAGTGTGAACCCGACGCCGCCGAACACCTGCTGGGCCATCGCCGTGGTGTCGCGGAACGTGTTGCACGCGAACAGCTTCGACATGGGGGCCAGACGACGCAGCGGACGACCGGTCGACTCGGCCCAGGCCGCCTCGTAGGTCAGCAGCTTGGAGCCGTCGACGTTGGTCTTGGCGTCGGCCAGATAGTGCGAGATCGCCTGGAAGGCACCGAGTGGCTTGTCGAACTGCTCGCGGTCCTTCGCGTACTGGTTCGTGATCTCGAGCGCGTGCTCGGCACCACCGTTGGCCTGCGCCGCGAGCAGCACCATCGCCGGCTCCATCGCCTTCGACCAGGTCACCCATCCCGAACCGGGGTCGCCGATGCGAGCCGACGCCGCCACCTGCACGCCGCTGAACTCGACGCGGTACTGCGTGTCCGAGCCGACAGTCATCTGCTGTTCCATCGTCACGCCCGACGCCTTCGGGTCCACGAGGAAGAGGTCGATGTCGCCGGGCAGCTCACCGGTGCGTGCGAGCACCACCAACTGGTCGGCCGCGGCGGCGAACCGGACGTGTGCCTTCGCGCCGTCGAGGACGAACCCGTCGCCGGCGCTGCGAGCGGTCAGCTGCACGCCACGCGGCGTGTAGCCATTGCCCGGCTCGAGCCACGCCGGCACCACGACGCTCGACCCGGCGGAGATGCCGGGCAGCCACGCGGCGATCTGCTCATCGGACCCCGCGTACAGGAGCGCGCCGGCGGCGAGCACGCAGCTCTCGAGGTGCGGCACCGGGGCCAGCGCCCGGCCGAGCTCCTCGTAGAGGATCACGCCGTCGAGCAGTGTCGAACCGGCGCCACCGTGTTCCTCCGGCAGCATCAGCCCGAGGAGACCGAGTTCGGCGAGCTGTGCCCACAACTCCGACGCGACGCCGATCGGGTCGTCCTCGTTGGCGCGCACGACCTCGACGGAGCAGTGCTGTTCACACACGCCGCGCACCATCTCGCGCAGCATCTCCTGCTCGTCAGTGAAGTCCAGATCCAGCATGGTGGTTCCTTTCGGTTCGATCTCGTCGTTCGCGTGCCGTCAGCGGAGATCGCTCACGGCCGCCAGTCATCACCGCGGCGTGACCACGGGTTGTCATCGGCTGTCACCGGGACCGCCACTCGTGCGGAACAGGTCGAGCAGACCCGTTCCGGTCGATCGGGGCCGACGGCGCGCAGGGTGACGTCGAGGTCGACCCAGCCGCAGCCGGTCTCGTCCACCTCGGCACCGGTGACCGTCGCCGAGAACGTCATGGCGTCGCCGGGGAACACCGAGTCGCGCATGCGGAACGTCATCCGACCGATGCGGCCGCGGGGTCCGGTCCAGTCGGTGATGTACCGCTCGAACCACGCAGCCTGGTTGGGCGTGTTCAGGAAGATGTCGGCGACGCCGTTGCGTTCGGTGGCGAACTTGAAGTCGTGGTGCATGGGGCGCCAGTCGCGGCTCGCCAGTGCGCCGAGCACGACGGTGGTCGGCGTCACCTCGATGGTGAGGTCATCGATCGTGTCGTCGACGGCGACGGTCGGGTGCAGCACGGGTGCGGAGGCGGTCACGACGCGTCGCCTCCGGTGTCGCCGGCTCGGCGGTAGCCGAACCCGGTGTACGACTCGACGCCGACGAGTTCGTCACGCTGGTTCAGGTACTCGATGTCGATCACCCAGAACCGGCCCGAACCGAGCTTGGTCGTCTTCGGCCCGCTGACCGATCGCAGCACCTGCCGGTGACTGATGCGGTCGCCGGGGCGCACCGGCTCGTGCAGGATCAGCGTGTTGTCGGTCATGACCGCCTCGGGAAGGTCGAACCGCGCCTTCAGGTCGAAGTGCACCTGCAGGGCCACCTGTTCGCCATCGGCGCCGGGCTCCCAGAAGTGCGGCCGCATCCACAGCGACAGCGTGGTCGGCACGGCAATCGGGCCGTTCGTGAGCTCGTCGGCCACCTCGTCGTCCCAGAACAGCGGGTTGCCGTTCTGGGTGGCAGCGAGGGTGTTGTACGAGTAGCCGCGTTCGACATCGAACGTGGCGGCGCGCTCGTACTGCGGCACATCGATGAGGGCGACGATGTCGTCCGGGAGATCGTGCTCCGCGGTCTCGGTCTCGGCGGTCACGCGATCACTCCTTCGTCCAGCCATGTGCTGATGCGGTCACCCTCGCAGCCGGCTTCGGTGAGCAGCGCCGCGGCGTCGCTCAGCTCGCCGTCCGGTATCGCTGCCACACCGTCGATCGGTTCGGTACCCGCCCAGATCGGGGCGAGCTGTCGGAACGCACCGGCCCGGGGGTGTTCGGCATCGACGACCGAGTTGCGAGCGACGAACTGCTCGTCGAGCACCGCCTCGGCGACGGAGTTCACCGGTGCGACACAGCAGTCGGCCGGGCCGAGCAGCGCGACCCACTCGTCACGACCTCGGGTGGCGAAGCGTTCGGCGAGATCGGCACGGATCTGGTCCTGCACCGTGTCGTCGGTCTGCGACGCGGTCCACTGCTCGACCTCGAGCAGCCGGCACAGGTTCGCCCAGAACTGCGGTTCGATCGCTCCGACGGAGATGAACCGTCCGTCGCCGCACTCGTAGATCTCGTAGCAGGCGTATCGCCCGGTGAGGATGTAGTGCCCCGGACCGGGTTCGACACCCGTCGCCAGGTACTCATCTGCGTACAGGCTCATCATGGCGAGCACGCCATCGGCGATCGACACGTCGAGGTGCTGCCCGGTACCGGTGCGGTGCCGCTCGAGGAGCGCCGCCATGATCGACATCGCCGCCTGCATGCCGCCCGCGGCGATATCGGCAACGGTGGCACCGGGGAGTGCCGGTCGCCCGTCGCCACGTCGGGACGAGCAGTCCAGGAAGCCGCCGACCGCGAGGTAGTTGAGGTCGTGTCCGGCCCACTGGCTCCGCGGCCCGTACTGACCGAACCCGGACGTCGAGCAGTAGACGAGCTGCGGGTTCCGGGCCAGCAGATCGCCCGGCCCGATCCCCAGACGTGCGGCCACGCCCGGCCGGAACGACTCGATCACCACATCGGCGCGGTCGGCGAGCTTCAGGAACGCCTCGCGACCGTCGTCCGACTTGAGGTCGAACGCCGCACGACGCATCCCCCGATTGCCGGAGTACGCGTAGTGCGGCGGAATGATCTGCGTCGCGCCGGCACGAGGGACGGCGCCCACCTTCACCACGTCCGCGCCGTAGTCGGCGAGAATCCGCGACGCCCGGGCCGCCGGTCCGACGGACGCCAGGTCCAGGACCCTCGCGCCACAGAGCGCGCCGCAGTCACTCACCGCTGACCTCGCAGGCCAGGGCAACGACGGCGCGAGGCGACGACGAGCAGCGAATCGGACGGGACACGGCGGACGCTCAGAAGTTCTTGGGGAGACCCAGCCCGCGGCGGGCGATGATGTTCTTCTGGATCTCCGACGAGCCGCCGCCGATCGTGTCGATCACGGTGTAGCGATACGTCGACTCCGAGCGACCGACCATCGGAGCGTCCTCGGTCCCGACACGAAGCTGTGCGCCGGCGCCGCCGATGTCCATCGACGCGTTCGCCACCCGCTTCGAGAACTCGGTGGCGAACAACTTGTACTCCGACGCCACCACGGTGGGCGGCTGGAACTCCTTGCCCGCCTTCGCCGCGTGCTCCACCTTGACCGCCTCGGCCACGAACTTGAGACCCATGACGCGGGCCACCTCGGCCTCGGTGTGCAGGTTCGCCATCTTGCTGCGGACGACCGGGTCGTCACGCAGCAGCTCACCGTCGCGTTCCGCCGTGCACACGTAGTCGGTCAGCACGTCGAGACGCTGCTTGATCGGGCTGTACGTGAACATGGTGAAGCGCTCGAGGTCGAGCGCCTGCGAGATGTAGACGAAGCCCTTGTTGACCTCACCCACGACGTACTCGTCGGGGACGAACACGTCGTCGAGCCACACCTCGTTGGTCCGCTCGTCGTTGCCGATCGTCCAGAGGCCGTTGATCGTGATGTTCTCCTGGTCGAGCGGCACGAGCATGAGCGTGATGCCCATGTGCTTGTTGTCCGGGTCGGTCCGGGTGCCGAGCCAGTACCACTCGGCGAAGTGCGCTGACGTGGTCCAGGTCTTCTGCCCGTTGAGCAGCCAACCGGTGCGACCGTCCTCGGTGGTGTGGCGCTCCGCCTTCAGGCGCATCGACGCGGCGTCGGAGCCGGCGTTCGGCTCCGAGTAACCGACGGCGAACTCGACATCGTTCTCGAGGATCTTCGGGAGGAACTCGTCCTTGAGGAAGTCCGAGCCGTGGGCGATGAGCGTCTTGCCGATGATGCCGACGCCCTTGCCGATCTGCGGGCCGCCGCGGCCGGCGAGTGCCTCGTTGAGGATGTACTCGTAGACGCCCTCGCCGGCGGTGCCGCCGTACTCCTCGGGCCAGGTGATCCCGAGCCAGCCCTTGTGGCCCAGTTCCTTCATGAACGCCCGCCGCTTCGGGGTGTCCACGATCTGGGCCATGTTCTCCCGGGTCACGTCGAACACATCCGGATCGTCGTGCTCGTCGAGGAACGCCTGCACCTCTTTGGCGAACGCCTGCTGATCGGGCGAGAACTCGAAGTCCATGACCCACCTCCCGGTGACGAAATCTGACGGACCGTCAGATTCTACGACGGGAGGCCGCCTCGTGCCGAACGCGGGCTCAGCACGGGCAGGCCGGCAGGCCGAATCGGCTCAGCCGGGTGGCTTGCGACCGGTGATTCCCGAGAAGAGCAGTCGGGCCATGGCCCGCCGGATCTCGTCGGTCGTCGTGCCGTACCGTTCGATGCCGTAGTGGTGGCCCGACACCTGGGCCAACATCGCCACGAGCACCGACGCCGTGGCCGTCGGATCGAGGTCGCTCGGCAGTCGCCCGGCACGTCGTTGCGAGTCGATCGCATCGACGAGCACCTCGGTGAACGAGTTGAGGAGTCGCACTCGGATCTCTCGGAATCGCTGGTCGTCCTCGGTGGCCGCCAGATCGATCACGGCGAGCAAGGACCGGTGTTCGTCCCAGAAGTCGAGGAACGTCTGAGCGATCGCCTCGCACGAGTCGTAGGCGCTCCGACCGTCCCACGACGCCTCGCGCACCGGTCGGGTCAGTCGCTCGCGACCCTCCCCCACCAGTTCGTCCGCGAGCGCGAGCAGTGCTGACTCGGCATCGGGGAAGTACTGGTAGAAGGTCGCCGGCGACGTCCCCGCAGCGCGGGCGATGTCGACGACCTTCAGGTCGCGGTACGACGTGGTCGCGAGGAGTTCCCGGGTCTGGTCGAGCAGTCGGGCCCGCGTGGCCAGCCCGCGTCGACCGGGGACACGACCGTCGACGGCCCGGAGGTCGGCACCACCGGTCACGAGAACAGCCGCCCGATGAACCACACGAGCAGGGCGATGCCGAGGAACAGCACGACCACCGTCATGAGCGCACCGACGAACAGCACCACCAGCACGCCCAGGATGACCATGAGCGACGAGCGACGGGTGCCCTTCCGGTCGGCGAGGTCGGCCTCGATCAGCCTCACATTTCGATCGTTGGCCTTGTACACCATGTCGAACAGCGCGCCGCCGAAGGGCACGAGACCTGCGAGCGACTCGAAGCCCACGTTCAACAACATTCGCAGGGTGGTCGGGATCGACACGCCGGCGCCGACGCCGGCGAGCACCACGACGAACGACAGCACCAGCCCGGCCATGTCGCCCACCACCGGCACGAGCGTCAGCATGCCGTCGACGCCGACGCGTCGGCCGTTGAACCCCGGCACCGAGAACGCGTCATCGAGCACCCACGCGAGTCGCTTCACCCAGTTCGGGAGGGGCCGGGAGTTGGGCTTCGGGCCCCGTCGATGCGCGTCCCGGATGTCGCGTGCCGCCTCACGGGCCTCGGCCACGGCGGCGTCGACGGGAGCCCGCACCACTGCCGGCGCGCTGAACGACTGCGGCTCCACGGGATGGTGCTCGCCCGCCCCGACCGGCCCACCGGATCCGGGCACCTCGCGACCCTCGATCGAACCGAGGTCACGTGTCGTGTCGCTCACCACATCATCCTGCCCGAACGACCGGAGTGCGCGCCGTCAGGACCGTCGCGGTCCCGAGCAGTTCAGCGAATGAACCGTTCGGCATAGGTACCGATGAGCTCCTCGGCCTGAGCGAGTTCCGGTGCGTTGATCCCCGATGCCATCCACGCCGAGGTGAGGATCGTCGTGACTCCCTCGGCCTCGAGTTCCTCGATGAGGTCGCCGTTCGGGATGGCGAGCGGCGACGCGATGATCTCGAACGGTCGATCCGCGGTACCGGCGTCCTCGCGGGCCCGCTGCAGCGTGCGGCAGTGCTCGATCAGCTCGGCCACCGGGTAGTGCACGCCCAACCATCCGTCGCCGAGTCGAGACGCCCGCCGGAACGCGGCGTCGGAGTGGCCACCGACGTAGATCGGCACGGCGGCCGGCGGCGCAGGCCGCATCTCAACCGGGTCGAAGTCGTAGAACTCGCCGTGGTACTCGACCATGCCTCCGGCCCACAGCGCGCGAATCACCTCGAGCATCTCGTCCATGCGCTTGCCTCGACGGGCGAACGGCTGCTCGAGCAGCTCGAACTCCTCGGCCATCCAGCCCGCGCCGATCCCCAGGCCGACGCGTCCCTGCGACAGGTACGCGGCCGTGCCGACCGCCTTGGCGACGACGAACGGGTTGCGCAGTGGGAGCACGTACACGTTGGTGAGGAATCGCAGCGTGCTCGTCACCGACGACATCGCACCGATGGCGACCCACGGGTCGGGCCAGTCCTCGTCGGGGCTGAACAGCGGCGT
>CAJBIS010000466.1 GCA_903953195.1 uncultured Actinomycetes bacterium | reverse complement strand
GCCGGTGGCTCGTCGACGAACTCGGGCTCGACGGTGCCATCAACCACCGGACCGAGGACATCGTCGGCCAGCTGCGCGACCTCGCACCGAAGCGGGTCGACGTGTTCTTCGACAACGTCGGCGGAGACGTGCTCGACGCCGTGATGGCCCGACTCGCCATGCACGCCCGCGTGGTGCTGTGCGGCCACATCTCGAGCTACACCGACGACGAGAAGCCCCCGGGCCCGTCGAACTACACGAACCTGATCCAGCAGCGCGCCACGATGCAGGGGTTCCTGTCGTTCGACGAGATCCCCCGCTTCCCGGAGATCGGCGACCAGCTGCGGGCGTGGCACCTGGCGGGCGACCTGCGGGTCCGCATCGAGCGCTTCCACGGCCTCGAGCGCGCGGTCGACGCGCTCAACGCCATGTTCACGGGTGCGAACACCGGCAAGATCGTCGTCCTGCCCTGACCGCAGCGGGTGCGCGAGACTCAGCCGTCCCGCCCTCGTAGCTCAGGTGGATAGAGCGACCGCCTCCTAAGCGGTAGGCCACAGGTTCGAATCCTGTCGAGGGCGCCACGGCGACGTTCGACTCGACCGTCCGCCATACTTTCGCCATGCGCGGAATCACCGATGAGGCGAGTCACCGGGTGGGCACACCGCTCATGGCGAACTGCGACCCGGGTGGCGGATCGGAATCGGGTGTCGCTGCGGTCCGGAATCATGCTCGCTGAACTCGCGCGGTCGGTTCGTGACGGTCGCGTCGCGCCGGTCGACCTCGTCGAGGAGTCGCTGCGCCGCATCGCCGCCGCCGCCGATCTGAACGCGGTCGTCCGCGTCGAGGCGGACTCGGCGATCGCGGCGGCCCAGGCACACGACCGTCAGGGCGCCCTCGCCGGGATCCCCGTGCTCGTCAAGGACCTGTCCCGCGCTGCCGGCTCGGTGACCACCAATGGTTCACGCCTGTACGCAGACGCCGATCCCGACGACGTCGACGACATCACGGTCGCCCGCCTGCGAGCCGCCGGAGCGATCGTCGTCGGCCGGACGAATTCGCCGGAGTTCGGGCACACGCTGTTCACGCACAATGAACTCCATGGCACCACCGTCAATCCGTGGAACCACGCCTACTCGCCGGGCGGATCGAGCGGCGGATCGGCGGCGGCCCTGATCGCGGGACTCGCCCCGATGGCCACCACATCCGACGGCGGTGGCAGCGTCCGGATCCCGGCCGCGGCGTGCGGTCTGCTCGGGATGAAGCCGACGATGGGGGTCGTCGGCCGCAACCACCTGCCTCGGTGGATCGAGTTCTCGACGCAGGGCGCCACGGGGCGCAGCGTCGGCGACGTGCTGCTCGAGCTCCAGATCATCGCCGGACCGGCGCCGGGCGACTGGACCTCGGTCCCCGTCGGCACGGCGCGGCTCGACCCCGAACCTCCACAGCGGGTGCTGGCATGCCGCACGTTCCGCCGCGACGTCGACCCGACCGTCGAGGCCGCCTACGAGCGCAGCCTGGACGCGCTCGCCGGCGACGGGTTCACGATCGAACGTGTCGACTCGCCGTCCTCACCCGTCGACGCGGGTTCGTGGTTCGTTGCCGCCACCGCCGAGTTGGCGCAGAGCCTGGCGGACCGCCGCGACGAGTGGGACCTGCTCGATGGGACGACACGCGAACTCGTCGAGTTCGGTGCCACGGTGACCGTGGCCCAGTACCTCGAGGCCCAGCGCAGCCGGCACGCGCTCGGAGCCCGCATCGACGAACTCGTGGGTGATGACGCCGTGCTCGCGCTCCCGACGCTGAACGTCCAGGGTTGGGCGCCGACCGGACCCGCGCCGTGGGCCGCAGGCTCGGTCACCGACGATCCGACGATCGCCGCCAACACGCCCGAGATCAACGCGAGCGGTCACCCGGCTGCGTCGATCCCGATGGGACTCGGCGACGACGGCGTGCCGATGGGCCTGCAGATCGTGGCCCCCCGCTTCCGGGACGGTCTGGCGCTCGGCGTCGCGGCGTCACTCGAGCGGGTGCAGCCGTGGCCGACGGTGGCTCCCGGCTACTCGCCGTTCCCCGTGGCGGCCGACTGATCCGCCGAAACGGCACCGGCGCCGGCAACGGAATCGGCGGTCCGCGCCCAGTCGCCGGGGTCCTCCGGGTCGCGCGGCTCCCGGCGCAGGACCACGACGATCCCGAGGATGGCGCCGACGGTCGCCAGCAGCGCACCGGCACCCAGCAGGAGCCGCTCGAGTGAACCCGCTTCGGTGGCGCACTGCTCCGTGGCCCGGGCCTGGTCACCGAACGTCGAGCCGTCGGTCACCCCCTGCCACGACCGGATCTGACCGACCGAGAGCGATGACGGCGAGAACGGCAGGGACGCCGTCGTGCAACCGAAACTCACCTCGGCCACCCAGTTGCCCTCGTCGATCGGGATCGTCAGAGGCACGACCGTGGTGAAGCCGGCGGGCGTCGCTCCGGCCGAGAACACATCGACGACCCCGTCGCCCGTTCGGTTCACCACCCATTCGCGGGACCCCGCGTTGCCGCCCTGCAGCAGACGCACCGAGTCGACCGACGGTGCGACCTCCTTCGGCACGATCACGGCGAACTCGGAAGCGGCGGTCCGCGCCACCGCGATGTCGGGCACCTGGTCGGCGCACCCGGTGATGCCGCAGATGCCATCACGGGCGAGCGGCGGCACGATCATCAACAGCAGACCGATGGCGAGCAGCAGGATCGAGGCGAGACCGAGCCTCCGGTTCGACGACACGAGGGTGAATGCTAGGCGACGACCGGCTGAACACCACCGAACCACGCAACTCGAGCGTTCACCCGAGCGGTGGCCGGGTCCCGCGGACGAGCTGGCCGGGCAGCTCACCGGTGTGCTCGCCGTCGACGAAGGTCACCACGCCCGACTTGATCGTGTGTCGGTAGCCCGATGCGGTCTGCATCAGTCGGCGACCACCCGCCGGCAGGTCGTGGATGATCGTCGGCGGGTGGCATGCCAGCGCGTCGAAGTCGATGACGTTCAGATCGGCGAGATACCCGGGCGCCACCACACCCCGGTCCGCCCAGCCGAGGTAGCGGGCGTTCCGCTGCGTGTGGCCGTGCACGATCTGCTCGACCGGGATCGCGGCCCCGTCGCGACGGTCGCGGCTCCACACGGTGAGCGACGACGTGGTCATCGAGCCGTCGCAGATGGCGCCGCAGTGGGCGCCGGCGTCGGAGAGCCCGAACAGGATGTTGGGCGACGTGATCATGGCCTCGATGTCGGCGAAGTCGCCGTGGGCGAAGTTGAAGAGCGGCAGGTACAGCAGTTGCTCGCCGTCACGTTCGAGGAGCAGGTCGTAGATGAACTCGATCGGCTCGACCCCGGCGGCACGGGCCTCGGCCGCAATCGCCCGGTCGGCGTGCAGCTCGTAGTCCACCGGGTCGGACAGACGGAACAACACGTCGAACCCGCACATGATCTGTTGGAAGATCCCGGGCTCCAGCGTCGCTGCGAGCGCCGCGTGCTCGTCCAGGATCCGACGTCGCCGCTCCGGATCCCGCAGGAGCGCCACGCGCTCATCGAGCGGCGCCGACGCGACCGCGGCGTACGACTCACAGAACAGGAACGGGTTCGCCGTCGCCTGCAGCCCCAGCAGCACGCCGATCGGACGGGACGCGACCTGCGCCCGCACCTCGAGACCGGCGGCCACCATCCGGTCCACCCAGTCCATCTGGAATCGCCAACGGTCCGGCGAGTGGTACGCCTGCTGCATCGTGAAACTGAGCGGACGTCCGCTCAGGCGGACGAATCGCTCCAACAGGTCGAGCTCCGCCTGCGCGAAGTCGTCGTCGGGGCTCTGGTACAGGTCGCTGATCAGCTGCACCACACCACGACCGGAACGCGCCATCGCTGCGGCGATCGCCAGCAGCTCGGGATCACCGGCGGTCAGCGTGCCGATGTTCTCACCGGTGCTGGTGCGATGGATCTCGGTGCGTGAGGTCGTGAAGCCGACGGCACCCGCCTCGAGCGACTCGCCGACCATGCGGGCCATGGCGTCGATCTCGGCCTCGGTCGGCACCTCGGTGTGGTCGGCGCCCCGCTCCCCCATGACATAGGTGCGCAGTGCCGCGTGCGGCAGGTGCGTCGCCAGATCGACCGTGTGCGGCTTCGCCTCGACCGCGTCGAGATACTCGGGGAAGGTCTCCCAGTCCCACGTGAGCCCCTCGGCGAGCGCTGTGCCGGGAATGTCCTCGACCCCCTCGAGGAGGCTGATCAACCAGCCGTGCCGGTCGGGCGCCGCAGGCGCGAACCCCACCCCACAGTTGCCCATCACCAGACTCGTCACGCCGTGCACCGACGACGGGGCGACGACCGGGTCCCACGTCACCTGTCCGTCGAAGTGCGTGTGGATGTCGATGAAGCCCGGTGTCACCATCAGCCCGTCGGCCTCGATCGTCCGGTGGGCCGTACCCGACACGTCACCGACCGCGGTGATCACGCCGTCGGTCACCTCGACGTCGCCCGGTCGTGGGGGTGCACCCGTCCCATCGACGATCATCGCGTCGCGGATCACCAGATCAGCCATCACACACTCCTTCTCGACGCACCACGCTGCCACGCCGTCGGCGAGGGTGCGACCGGAGCACCGGATGCACCGTCACGCCGGGCGACACGACGACGACGCCAGCGGCGGAACATCACCACGCCACCGACCACGAGCGCGATCACGAACAGGAACGCGAGCACCGGCACGACGATCGCGAGCGCGGTCAGTACCGCCGAGATCACGTCCTCGATGATCGACACCACCGGGTTGCCGACGCCGCCGGTTCCGGCGGTCACCGCCGGGCGGACCGCGCTCCGACCCGCGTGGATCGTTCCACCGAGCACCATGCCCGTGAGCGCGGCCACTGCCGGATGCACCTCGCTGAGCAGGTTCTCCTGGGCGAGCACGACGACCGCGCCGGACGCCGGGGCGACCACCACACCGACGGCGTGCAGCACGTGGTCGATCACCGGGATCTTGTCGCCGATGAGATCGAGGACCAGCAGCGAACCGAGCACGATCAGCACCGGGGTGCTGCCCATCGAGTCGAACGGCTGACTCAGTTCCACCAGCCCGAGGCGCTCCGCCATTCCGAGGCAGAACAGCGGGATCCACGCGTTCAGGCCCGAGGCCGCGCCGAGCCCGATCGCGCCGAGCAGGTTCGTGATCAGCGTCACGTCCACGGCGACAGTGTGCCCGAGCGGCCGCCGGCCGCGACGGCAGGACGGGATGGGCCGGGTCAGATGAGATCGGCGAAGAAGTCGTTGCCCTTGTCGTCGGTCACGATGAACGCCGGGAAGTTCTCGACCTCGATCCGCCAGACGGCCTCCATCCCGAGCTCCGGATACTCGAGCACCTCGACGTGCCGGATCGAGTCCTGGGCGAGGATCGCTGCCGGTCCGCCGATGGACCCGAGGTAGAACCCGCCGTGCTCGGCGCACGCCTTGCGCACCTGCGGTGAACGGTTCCCCTTGGCGAGTGTCACCAGACTGCCGCCGTGCTGCTGGAACAACTCGACGTAGGAGTCCATGCGGCCGGCCGTGGTCGGGCCGAAGCTCCCCGATGCCATGCCGTCCGGCGTCTTGGCCGGACCCGCGTAGTAGATGGGGTGATCGCGCACGTACTGCGGGAGGCCCTCACCACGCTCGATCCGCTCCTTCAACTTGGCGTGCGCGATGTCTCGGGCCACGACCATCGGCCCGCTCAGCGAGAGACGGGTCCGGATCGGGTACTGCGACAACTGGGCGCGGATCTCGGCCATGGGCCGGTTCAGGTCGACCTCGACGACCTCCTGGTGCAGGTCGGCCTCCGTGATCTCGGGCAGGTACTGCGCGGGGTCGGTCTCGAGCTGCTCGACGAACACGCCGTCGGCGGTGATCTTGCCCAGGCTCTGCCGGTCGGCGGAGCAGCTCACGCCGATGCCGACCGGGCACGACGCGCCGTGCCGGGGCAGCCGGATCACGCGCACGTCGTGACAGAAGTACTTGCCGCCGAACTGGGCGCCGATGCCGGTCGCTGCCGCCAGATTCCAGATCGCGGCCTCGAGTTCGGGCACCCGGATCGCGTGGCCGAGCGCGCTGCCCTCGATGGGCAGACCATCGAGATAGCGGGTCGACGCCAGCTTCACCGTCTTCAGGTTCATCTCGGCCGACGTGCCGCCGATGACGATGGCCAGGTGGTACGGCGGGCACGCCGAGGTCCCCAGCCCCTTCAGCTTCTCGGCCACGAAGGCCATGAGCGACTCGGGATTCAACAGCGCCTTCGTCTCCTGGAACAGGAACGTCTTGTTGGCGCTGCCGCCACCCTTGGTGATCGTGAGGAAGTGGTACTCGTCGCCGTCGACGGCGCTCAGGTCGATCTGCGCGGGCAGGTTCGTGCCGGTGTTGACCTCGTCGTACATCGAGATCGGCGTGACCTGCGAGTAGCGCAGATTCGTGCCGGTGTAGGTCCGGAACACACCACGAGCGAGTGCCTCCTCATCGCCGCCGGGCGCGCCGTCCGATGAGTGCGTCCAGACCTGCTGGCCCTTCTTGCCCATGATGATCGCCGTCCCGGTGTCCTGACACGACGGCAGGATCATCCCGGCCGAGACCGCGGCGTTCTGCAGCATCGTGCGCGCCACGAACCGGTCGTTGTCGGTGGCCTCGGGGTCGTCGAGGATGGCGCGCAGCTGCGACAGGTGCCCGGGCCGGAACAGGTGCGAGATGTCGCGGATCGACTCGGCCGCGAGCAGCGTCAGCGCCTCGCGATCGACCTCGAGGATGCGATTGCCGCGGTACTCGCCGACCGACACGTGGTCGCCGGTGACCTTGCGGTACGGCGTGTCGCCCTTGACGAGCGGGAACATCTCCTGGAACTGGAACTCGACCATGCCGCAACCCTATGCGGCAACGGGCTGGCCCTCAGTCGGGCTCGGTGTCCCGGGAGCCCTCAGCGCCTTCGCTGCCCTCGGGCCGCTCCGTGATGACCGACCGCTGCTCCCCCGCCCACGCGAACGCCCGGTCGAGCATCGACTCGGACCCACCCCGACGGGGCCGACGGTTGCCGCGCGGCGACGGAGCTGCCGGTTCGATGCCCAGGTCCAGCTCGTCGGGCGACCCGGACGCCGACTCCGGTGCCGGCTCGACCTCGGTTGCCGACTCGACCTCGGGGGCCGACTCCAGCTCCGGGACCGGCTCGACCTCCGGGACCGACTCGACGTCGGATGCAGGGTCGGGCTCGATCCGTCCGGCGCCGATCACGGCGGCGGAACGACGATCCACGACCGACCACCCCTGCGGCGCGGTGAGGAGTTCGGCGTGACGAGCGCACAGCGTCTGCGCCTGGGCCTGCTCGGGACCGGGACTCGACACGTCCGCCAGTTCGCTGAGCCAGAGTTCGCGGCCGACGCCGTCGTAGGTCAGGCCGACCGTCGCCGGCAGCGCGCAGTTCTGACGCATGCACCGGCCGTTCATGCGGATCAGGGTACCTGTCCGGCCGTACGATCGAGTTCGACGACGACCGGACGATGGTCGCTCACCCGCACGTCGGGAACCACGACCGCACTCGAACGCAGACCTCGGGTCACCACCCAGTCGATCTGCGAACGCGGCGTGTCCGCCGGGAACGTGGGCGGACACCCGACCGCATCCCATGCCAGCTCCATGCACACGCCATCGACGGTGAACGGTCCGACGTTGAGGTCGCCCAGCAACAGGTGCGGTCCGGGTCGCTCACCCAGGAGCGCCAGGGCCTCGATCAGCTGGGCGCGCGCCTCGCGCCGGTTGTTCTGCAGGTGGGTCGCTGCGACCGTGATCTCGACGGGTTCGTCGGACCGAGCGCCGGGTTCGACCACGACGCGGGCCAGGATCACCGCACGCGGCTCGCCCTCGCCGGCGAGCGGAACGACGTCCACGTCGTCGATCGAACCACGGACCACCAGCCCGATGCCGTAGCTTCCGCCGTCGAGTTCGACCGTCCGGGCGAAGTGACCCGTCCGGCCCGGCGCGGCTTCACGACACACGGCGAACAGGTCGTGGTGATCGGAGCGCGGCACGTCGATGTCGATCTCCTGCAGCGCGAGCACATCGGC
>CAJBIS010000465.1 GCA_903953195.1 uncultured Actinomycetes bacterium | reverse complement strand
GTAGCGTCATCGCATGGCAGAACGCACGTACTCGCTCGTCATCGACGGTGCCGCGGTCGAACCGTCGGACCGCTACGAGATCATCAATCCGGCGACCGAACAGGTCGTCGGTGAGGCCCCGGAGGCGAGCGTCGAGCAGGCGAACGCGGCGGTCGACGCGGCCGCTGACGCGTTCCCGGCGTGGTCCCGAACCACGCCCGAGCACCGTGCCGAGCTCCTGTCGCGGGCCGCGGACCTGATCGACGCTGCCGCCGACGAACTCGTGCCGTTGGTGCAGGCCGAGACCGGCGCCGTGTATCGCACCGCCAAGACGATCCAGGTGCCGCAGTCCGCCGCCCGGCTCCGCCGCTACGCCACGGGTGCGCTCGAATCGCGCATCCTCCCCCTCGAGCCGGCCGTGATGCCGTCGACGGCGCTGGCGCCCGGTGGACTCATCTCGGCGGTCGGACATCGCGCGCCGGTCGGCGTCGTGAGCTGCATCACCTCGTACAACTTCCCGATGGTGAACATGGCGGGCAAGATCGGCCCGGCGCTCGCCATGGGCAACACGATCGTGGTGAAGCCGGCGCCGCAGGACCCGCTCGCCGTGTTCCGCATGGTGGAGCTGATGAACGAGGCCGGCTTCCCGCCCGGCGTCATCAACGTCGTCGGTGGGACCGGCATCCCGGCGTCCGAGGCGATCGTGGCGCACGAGCGCACCGACATGATCTCGTTCACCGGGTCGACTGCGGTGGGCCGACGCATCGGTGAGGTCGCGGGTGGGCAGATGAAGCGACTGCTGCTCGAACTCGGCGGCAAGGGCGCATGCATCGTGTTCGACGACGCCGACCTGAAGGCCGCGATCGGCGGCATCGCCTCGGTGTGGGGATTCCACTCCGGTCAGATCTGTACCGCTCCGACACGCGTGATCGTGCATCGATCCGTCCACGACCACCTGGTCGCCGGACTCCAGCAGGCCGCGGGCTTCATGAAGGTCGGTGCGCCCACCGAGAAGGACACGGTCGTCGGTCCCGTGATCACGGGCGTGCACCGCGACCGCATCGAGGGCTACATCGCGGCCGGCCTGTCCGAGGGCGCCGAGGTCGCCGTCGGCGGCGGTCGGCCCGACGGGTTCGACACCGGCTTCTACATCGAGCCCACGCTCCTGGTCGGCTGCACCAACCAGATGACGCCGGTGCGGGAGGAGATCTTCGGCCCGGTGATCGTGGTCGTCCCGTTCGACGACGAGGACGAGGCCGTCGCGATCGCCAACGACAGCGACTTCGGCCTGTACAGCTACGTCTTCTCGAAGGATGCGGGCCGGGCCTGGAACGTGGCGCAGCAGTTGCGGTCCGGTGTGGTCGGTATCAACACGCTGCAGCGCAACCACGAGGCGCCGTTCGGCGGCTTCAAGCAGTCGGGCGTCGGCCGCGACGGTGGCAGCTTCGGCCTGCACGCCTACTCGGAGATGCAGGCCATCATCTGGCCCTCGTGATCCCGCTCTGACGCCCCGCGCGGCGTCCCCGGAGATTCTCGGGAAAGTTGTCAGCAACACGAGGACTGGTGCTCTCGGCGACGGCGGACTGCGTCAGCCTGCCGGTCGGCGGGTGCGCCACCGGCATCGAGCTGCCGTCCGCACCCGCATCGATTCCCCCGGTGGTGCGGACGCTGCCGCCCGGGTTCGGAGGCGTGATCGATGCTCCGGTGCTGACACCCGACGGCGATCCCACCGCTGATGCCCCGGCCGCCGATGAGGACCCTCGCATCCCACCTGGG
>CAJBIS010000464.1 GCA_903953195.1 uncultured Actinomycetes bacterium | reverse complement strand
GCCGAGTGGGGCGTCGGGTTCGACCAGATCCTGGGCTTCACGCCGGTGTTCGCCGACGTCAACGACGACGGCCGACCCGACCTGGCGATCACGGGCGACGCCTGCACCAGCCACCTGTACCTGAACGTCGACGGGCAACGGTTCGAGGACGTCACCCGGTCGTCGGGTGTGGGCACCGACGAGAACGGGATGGGGTCGGTCGTGCGGGACGTGACCGGCGACGGCGCCCCCGACTGGTTCATCACGTCGATCTCGTACCCGACGGCCGATCAGACGTGCCCGGTGGTCAGCAGCGTCACCGGCTGCAGCGGCAACCGGCTGTACGTCAACGACGGTCGCGGTCGATTCACCGACGAGACCGACCGGTACGGGCTGCGGCAGAGCGGCTGGGGTTGGGGCGCGGCGGTCGAGGACTTCGCCAACGACGGCACGCCCGACGTCGTCGCCAACAACGGGTACGGCGAGGCCGACGCCCGCAGGCCCGAGGGCAAGAACTTCGTGCGCGACTACTTCCGCTACTTCCTGACCGACCCACTGCGGTTCTGGATCCGAACCGGCGACGGGTTCAGCGAGGCGGCCGGCCAGGTCGGCCTGAACGACACGGCGGTCGGGACGGGACTCGCGCCGATCGACTACGACACCGACGGCGACCTCGACCTGATCGTCGTCCACAGCGAGGGTGCGCCGACGCTCTACCGCAACGACGTGTCCGGGCGTCGGTGGTTGCAGGTGCGTCTCGACGACCCGACCTCGCCCGGGAACCGGTCGGGCATCGGGGCCCGCGTGGTGGTGACCCCGAAGGCGGGAGCGACGAAGGTCGTCGTGCCCATCGCCACGGGCGGCTCGTACGAGTCGCAGAAGGAACCTGTCGCCCACGTCGGACTGGGCGCGGCGACGACCGCCGCAACTGTCGAGGTTTACTGGCCGGGGGAGACGTCACCGCAGCGACTGCAGGACGTCCCCGCCGACCAAGTGCTGACCGTTCGCCGCGGCTGAGCTGCCACCATCGCTCAGCTGCAGGTCAGTTCAGCTGACCCGCAGCTTGGTGACGTTCGCCGAGTCGACGTTGGTGACCCACATGTTGGTGCCGTCGAATTCGATGCCGTTCGGTCCGGTTCCCACCGGGATGGGACTGCCCGCGGCGGCGCCGGTGGCGACGTCGACCCGGGACACGCTGTTCGCCGAGTCGTTCGTGATCCACAGGTTGGACCCGTCGAAGGCGAGCGCCCGCGGATCGCCGCCGACCGTGATGGCGGGTGTGATCACAGTTGCCGTGGCGACACGAATCCGGGTGAGCGTGCCAGCGGCCGTGTTCGCAACCCACATCGTGCTGCCATCGAACGCAATGCCACGAGGGCTGGAGCCGACTGCGACCGGAGTACCCAGGTTGGCGCCGGTGGACGAGCTCAGCCGCGTCACCGAGTTCGAGCCGTTGTTGGTCACCCAGATGACGGAACCGTCGAAGGCGAGATCCCACGGCGTGCTGCCCACGGTGATTGGTGCACCGATCACGCTCGCGGTCGCGGGGTTGATGCGAGTGACGCTGTTCGATCCGGTGTTGGCCACCCAGAGGGTCGATCCATCGAAGAGAATCGCCTGCGGTTGTACTCCGACGTTGATCGTCGGGCCGACGACACCGGTGGTCGCGTTGATTCTCGACACGCTGTCGCTCGCCGAGTTGGTGACCCACATGTTGGTGCCATCGAACGCCAGTCCCCACGGTCCCGTCCCCGCACCGATCGCGATGGGTGAGCCGATCGCGCTGTTGGTCGCCGGGTTGTACCGGCTGACGGAGTTGGACGCGCTGTTCGCCACCCAGATGTTCGTGCCGTCGAACGCGACGCCGCTCGGCTCCGAGCCGGTCGGAATGGTGGCGGGTTTGGCGAGGTCCTGGTCCCAGCGGTTCTGGGTGAGTTGGGTGTTGGTGAGGCGTGCGGCGGTGGTGAAGCTGACGATGTCGGCGATGACGTTGACCGGTCCACCGGACGCGAAGAAGCTGACCTGGCCGGTGGTGCTGAGTCCGACGGTGACGCCGGAGTCGCCCACGGGGGGTTGGCCTGCGGTGTAGTTGATGTTGGAGGCGGTGGGACGGGTGGGTCCTGGGAAGACGGTGAGGAATCCGTTGGCGCCGGGTCCGACGATCGTGACGTTCATGACGACACCGGAGGTGCCTGTTGGGATGGTGCAGTTGCCGTTCGTGCCGGTGACCTGGATCGAGTACGTCTCACCGCCGTTGAGGGGTGTGTTCCGCGGCCCGACGTTGTTCGGTCCGGATCGCGTGTCCATGATCCGGCACGGGGTGATGAGGTTCTGCGATGGCGTGATCTGCGCGTTGGTCGCGCCCGAGAACGCGACGCCACCGGTCCCGGCGACCACCGCGATCGCCGCTCCGATGGCCGCCCAGCGGGCCCGCCAGCCGCGGTTGCGTTCCGGTCGTCGAGTTGACGTCGTGTCGGTGGGCATCTCACTCGAGCGATCGAAGTGTGTGGCGACCATGAGTCCTCCCGGAGCCGGTGTGGAACGTCCGGAACGCTACCGACGCGCTGCATGTGGGTGGCGCATCCCGGTCGCCGCGCTCGCGCTTCGGTGTTCTGTGCTGTGGGGTGTGGCCCGCAGTCCACGACATGGCACGGGATCCCGGCAGAGGTTGTGGGCAAACGGATCGTCGCAGAAAACGGAAACCGGGTCGGGCGCTGAGCGCCCGACCCGGTGACCGAGTTGGATCCGTTCCCGGCGAGGTCGAGATCGGAAGAGCGTCGTGTAGG
>CAJBIS010000463.1 GCA_903953195.1 uncultured Actinomycetes bacterium | reverse complement strand
TGGAACCGCTCGCGGTCACGCCGCGCTGGTAGTTCTGGCCGTAGCCACCCCGCACCTCGAGACCCGCCACTGCGTCGAACTTCGAGTACGTCCCCCCGGCGACGAACACGCTCGAGCGCCCATCGGCGACCGCCCGGGCCTGACCCTGTGCGATGGAGGCGCACGGCTCGGCGATCACCCCGCAGGTGCTGGTGTCGGCGCCGGTCGTGGAGTTCACGAAGACCGCTGCGCTCTGCACCCCGTCGATGCCGTCGCAGTTCGAGTCGACGTCATCACCGGCTGGATCGGCCGCACCGGGGTTGATCGACGCGTCGCTGTCATCGCAGTCGGAGAGCGTGGTGTACCCGTCGCCATCGAGATCCTGCGGAGGTGCCGTGGTCGTGGTCGTCGTGGTCGTCGACCCACCACCGCCACCGGGCGGGGGCATGGTGCAGGCGGCGGCAACGGTGACGACAGCCACCAGGACGGGTGCGAGCAATCGGACACGGCCCATCGTGATCTCCCTCGAGGTCGATTCCCGGGCGACGCCCCGCCCGGGTTCGTCCCACAGTGTGATCGGTGACACGGGCTCGGTCAACGGCTGACCGGCGAACTCCCGACCACCTGCTGGTCGGGCGGTAGCGTGCGAGGGCCGTGCAGGAGGACCCACCCGGCGACGGGAATTCGATGCCGTCGGCCCGGGACCTGCTCCGGGATCGATCGGCCACGGCGTTCCTCGCCGCCGTCACGCTCACCACGATGGCGGCGTTGGCGCAGATGACGGCGCTCGGCTTCCAGGTCTTCGAGATCACCGGACGCGAGTTCGACCTCGGACTGCTCGGACTCGCCGAGTTCCTCCCGGCCCTGGTGCTGGCCGTGCCCGCCGGAGCGCTCGCCGACCGCTTCGATCGACGGGTGATGATGGCCGTGGGCCTCTCGGGTGAACTGCTCGCCTCGCTCGCACTGGTCTGGTTGACCCGCAGTGGCGTCGATGGCATCGGGCCGATCCTGGCGATCGTGCTGGTGTTCGGCACGTTCCGTGCTCTGGCGGCGCCCGCGATCCGAGCGCTCCCGGTCTCGATCGTCGCCCCGGAGGCCCTGCCGCGCATCGTGCCGCTGTTCGCCGGGTCCTGGCAGATCGGGCTGATCGTCGGGCCGGTCATCGGCGGCTTCCTGTACGCGACAGACCCCCCGCTCGCGTACGCGGGCTCCGCCGTCCTCATCGGCGCCGCGCTCTGCTGCATCCCGCTGGTCCGGCTCCACTCACGAGCCACGGCGCGACCCGATGACGCCGTCGCCGAGCCCGCCGATGACCGGCCGAGCTGGCGTCAGGCGCTCGACGGACTGCGGGTGATCCGCCACAACCCGATCCTCGCCGGCACCATCTCACTCGACCTGTTCGCCGTCCTGTTCGGCGGCGCGGTGGCGTTGCTGCCGGCGATCGCCACCGACCGCCTCGGGGTCGACGCCGCCGGCCTGGGCTGGCTCCGGGCCGCTGGCGGCATCGGCGCGGCGCTCACCACGCTCGCGCTCGCCGCCCGACCGCTCCGCCGGCACATCGGCGTCACGCTGCTGGCGTGCGTCGCGCTGTTCGGCGCCGCCACGATCGTGCTCGGGGCGACCACCAGCTTCGCCGTCGCGTGCGTCGCGCTGTTCGTGATGAGCGCCGCGGATTCGATCAGCGTGTTCGTGCGGGCCACGCTCGTCCCGCTGATCACCCCCGACGAGTACCGAGGACGCGTGCTCGCCGTCGAGAACGTGTTCATCGGCGCCTCGAACGAACTCGGCGCGTTCGAGTCGGGTGTGACCGGCCAGCTGCTCGGTGCACCCCTCGCGATCGTGTTCGGTGGCGTGGCCACGCTCGCGGTCGTCGGCGTGTGGGCCGCGCTGTTCCCGGCGCTGCGCCGCATCGACGGGTTCCCTCCGCCGGAGTCCGCGACGTTGCGTCGCGAGTGACACACTCGGGCATGCGCATCACCCTGCTCGGCACCGGCTCACCGATCCCCGACCCGAACCGCGCCGGCCCGGCCACGCTCGTGCAGGCGGGTGGCCTGGATCTGCTCGTCGACTGTGGCCGAGGGGTCCTCATGCGGCTCGCTGCCAGCGGCGCATCCAGCGTCGGCCAGCTCCACGCCCAGCTGCTGACGCACCTGCACTCGGACCACGTCACCGACTTCAACGACGTCGTCACCTCACGGTGGATCACGTCGATGGTGCCGAACCCGCTCCGGGTCGTCGGCCCGCCGAACACCCGGCGATTCGTCGACCGCACGCTCGAGATGCTCACCGACGACATCGGCTACCGCCTCGACCACCACGACGACCTCGCCGAGGGTCCCGGGGTCGAGACCACCGAGGTGCTCGACGGCGACGTCACGCTGCCCGGACTCGATGAGGCGGGCGTGCGGATCATCGCCGCCCCCACGGACCACCGTCCCGTCGCTCCGACCGTCGGCTACCGCATCGAACACGACGGCCACGTCGTCGCCCTCGCCGGCGACACCCGCCCCTGCGACGGCCTGACCCGACTCGTCGCCGGTGCCGACGTGTACGTCCAGACCGTCATCCGCGACGACATCATCCGACAGATCCCGATGCAACGGCTCCAGGACGTCTGCGACTACCACTCGACGGTCGTCGACGCCGCCATCACCGCGACGCAGGCCGGCGTCGGCACGCTCGTCCTCACCCACATGGTCCCTGCGCCGCCGCCGGGCGCCGCCCAGGAGTGGATCGACCTGGCCGCCGAGCACTTCAGCGGCACCATCGTCGCCGCTGAGGACCTGACCGTCGTCGAGACCTGACACTCCCGACGGGGCGACGACGCGTCAGCCCAGGAGCTCAACCAGGTCGACCGCCCGACCCTCATCGATCGATCGGTGCGCCGCAGCACCCATGACGACCGACAGCAACCCGTCGTCGACGGTGACCGCCGGCGGCTGACCCGCACGGACCGCCGCCAGGAAGTCGACGTGCTCCAGATAGCTGGCGCCGTGATGGTGGCCCACGTAACCGATGCCGTCGTCGTCGGCGACCGGTCCCTCGCTGACCGGCCAGTCTGGACCGCGCCCACCGCCCACCAGCTCG
>CAJBIS010000462.1 GCA_903953195.1 uncultured Actinomycetes bacterium | reverse complement strand
CGACGCCCGCTGGGAGGCCGGGGCCATGGCCGACGTCTTCGAGTACTACGCCGGCGCCACCAACAAGCATCTGGGCGCCGTCGTGCCGACCAAGGACCCGGGTCTCGGTCTGGTGCTGCGGGTCCCGGTCGGCCTGTGCGGCCTGATCGTGCCGTGGAACTTCCCGATGCTGATCGCCACGTGGAAGCTGGCGCCCGCGCTGGCGTGTGGCAACCCGGTCATCCTCAAGCCGGCGTCGCTCACCCCGGTGACCGCGCTGATGCTCGGCGATGTGCTGGTCGAGGCGGGCGTGCCCGCCGAGTGCGTGACCGTGCTGCCCGGTCCGGGCGCGTCGGTCGGTGAGGCGCTCGTCGCCGACCCCCGCGTGGCCAAGATCTCGTTCACCGGCGACTCGTCCACCGGCTCACACCTGTTGCGCACGATCGCACCGAACATCACGCGCATCTCGCTCGAGCTCGGCGGCAAGTCCGCGGCGATCGTGTTCGCCGATGCAGACCTCGAGCAGGTCGCCGACGTCGTGCCCTTCTCGGTGTTCGGCAACGCCGGACAGGACTGCTGCGCCCGCAGCCGGGTACTCGTCGAGCGCAGCGTGTACGACGACGTCGTCGCGGCGCTGGCGGCCCGCACCGAGCGGCTCGTGGTGGGGGACCCGACGGATGAGGCCACCGAGGTCGGTCCGCTCATCTCCTCGGCCCAGCGCGCCATCAGCGCCGAGTACCTCGACATCGGCCGGTCCGAAGGGGCCGAGGTCGTCTGCGGCGGCGACGAGTTCGGACCGGGCTGGTTCATGCGCCCGGCGGTGGTCGCCGGTGTCGACAACTCGATGCGGATCGCCCGTGAGGAGATCTTCGGCCCGGTCATGTCGGTCATCCCGTTCGACGACGAGGCCGACGCCGTGCGCATCGCCAACGACAGCGAGTACGGGCTCTCCGGCACGCTGTGGACCCGCGATGTGGGTCGTGCGGTGCGGGTCGGATCCGCGGTGCGCACCGGCGTGATGTCGGTCAACACCAACACCAGTGTCCGGACCGAGCTGCCCTTCGGCGGGTTCAAGCGCTCCGGCATGGGCCGCGAGCTCGGCTGGGCGGCCATGGATCACTACACCGAGTCCAAGACGCTGTTCCTGTCGTCGGAGTGACGCATTCGCAGGCCGGCGCACCGGCCGGCGGATGCATGCCACGGATGGCACGGGTGCACCGGTCAGACTGTCGGCGTGGCTGACGATCGACCAACGGGACCGGGGAAGTTCTACGTCCCGGCACCGGGGGAGTCCGCAGGGGCACCGTCTCGGCCGTCGCCGTCGCTCGACTCGATCGCGTCCCGCCCCGCGTCGGCCGGCCCGGCTGAGCCCGCGCCGAAGCGGGTCGATCGACGCGCCGCGAGGGCCGCGGGTTCGACCCCGCCGCCGGGTGGTCGCGCCACACCGCCGGCACCGTCCCGACCACCGCGGCCGCCGCGGAAGCGCCGCCGGGGCCGTCGGATCGCGGCCGTCGCCGTGCTCGTGGTGCTCGCGCTCTTCGGCTTCGTCGCGGTGCGGGCGTTCGTGGACTTCCGGTCGATCGAACGGGTCGATCTGGCCGGCGTGCTCGACCCGGTGACCGGGCCGAACGTCAACTACCTGCTCGTCGGGTCGGACTCCCGTGACGGCTTCGACCCGGATGTCGGGCCCGGCGGGAGCAGCACGGTCTCCGGACGGCGCAGCGACACGATCATCGTGTTGCGGGTCACGCCGGACGGCGCCGCGATGATGTCGATCCCGCGTGACCTGTGGGTCCGCTACCCGGTCTCCGGTGTGGACGGTCGGATCAACGGGGCCTACAACTCGGGCCCCGCCGCGCTGGTGCGCACCGTCCAGTCCGCGCTCGGGATTCCCGTGAACCACTACATGGAGGTCGGGTTCGCGTCGTTCGCCGGACTCGTCGACGCCGTGGGCGGTGTGACGGTCGAGGTGCCGCATCCGGCGTTCGACGTGAAGTCGGGGCTGCGGATCGATCAGGCCGGGCCCGTCACGCTCGACGGCGCGCAGGCACTCGCGTACGTGCGCTCGAGGACCTACACCGAGGTGATCGACGGGCAGGAGGTCACCGATCCCCGCGCCGATCTCGGTCGCAACGAGCGCCAGCAGGTGTTCCTGCGCACCGCGCTGGGCGAGGTCGGATCCGAACGCAATCCGTTCGCGCTCCTGCGGGCGGTCGACGCGCTGTCGAGTGGGCTGATCATGGACGACTCCATCTCGATGTTCGACCTGTTCGGCCTGGCCCGGAAACTCTCGGGCGGGACACCGCTGACCGTGGTGCTGCCCACGCGTCCGACGACCATCGACGGGGCGCAGGTGCTCCTGTTGCAGCAACCGCAGGCCGACGCGGTGCTCGCGGCGTTCCAGTAGCGCCGGTACGCTGCTCCTCGCCCGGCAGTTCGGCCGGCTCACCGGCGTGGACGCCGACAGGAGGAACCCATGGCCACCGAGTGCCCCCCAGCGGACGGATCCGCCCCCCAGCAGCGGGAGTTCGACTCGCCGCCGCCCATGTGCATCGACCCGGAGCGCAGCTACCAGGCCGAGATCGTGACGAACCACGGAACCATGACGGCGTTCCTGTACCCGCAGCGCGCACCTCGCACGGTCAACAACTTCGTCGTCCTCGCTCGCTACCGCTACTTCGACGGACTCACGTTCCATCGGGTGATCCACGACTTCATGATCCAGGGCGGCTGTCCCGAGGGCAGCGGTCGCGGCAACCCCGGCTACCGCTTCGAGGACGAGCTCCCGGAGCCCGGCAAGTACGAGATCGGGTCGCTGGCCATGGCCAACGCCGGGCCGAACACCAACGGCAGCCAGTTCTTCATCGTCTCCGGTGGCGCCGGGATGCGGCTCCCACCGCAGTACTCGCTGTTCGGCAAGCTCATCGGTGGCCTCGACGTGCTCGACGCCATCCAGCGGGTGTCGACGGGTTCCGCTGACCGGCCGGTCGACCCGGTGGTCATCGAGTCCGTCACCATCACCGAGGAGTGACCGGCACACGGTCCCGGTGGCGTCGACTCGCCATCGGGACCGGCGCGGTCGCCGCGTGCGTCGGCGTCGCCACGGCCGTGGCCCGACGTCGACGTGACGCCGATCCGACGTCGTCCCTCGTCGCGTCCGACCGGCTGCAACGCACGGCGCGCATCGCCGGAGTCGGCGCACGAGCCGGCGGCGACTTCGTCGCGCTGAAGGCCCGCACGCTGCTCGCCGACGACGAGCGTCGCGAGCAGCTCCACGACGAGTACCAACTGCGCACCGCGGAACAGGTGGCGAACCTGCTCGGCGGCATGAAGGGCGCGCTGATGAAGCTCGGCCAGATGGCCAGCTACCTCGACCAGGGGTTGCCCGAGCCGGTTCGCGAGGCGCTCGCCGAACTGCAGTCGGACGCACCGCCCATGGCGCCGGAACTGGTGCGCGAGGTGGTGCGGGCCGAACTGGGCGCGGATCCCGAGGTCGTCTTCGCCCGCTGGGACCCGGTGCCGCTCGCCGCGGCCTCCATCGGTCAGGTGCACGTGGCCCGCACTCACGACGGCCGGGACGTCGCGGTCAAGGTGCAGTACCCGGGGGTCGACCGGGCCATCGCAGCGGACCTCGACAACACCGACCTGTTGTTCCAGATCATGGGCGTGCTGTTCCCGGGGATGGACCCGAAGCCGATCGTCACGGAGCTCCGTGAGCGCATCGTCGAGGAGCTCGACTACCGGATCGAGGCCGACCACCAGCGGCTGTTCGGCGAGTACTACCGGGGCCACCCGTTCATCCACGTGCCCGAGGTGTTCGACGAGTACTCGACGGCACGGGTGCTCACCACCGAACTCGCCGACGGCGTCCGGTTCGCCGAGGTGCTCGACTGGTCCGACGAGGAGCGGCAGCTGTCCGCCGAGGCGCTGTACCGTTTCGCGTTCGGCAGCATCTACGGGCTGCGGTCGTTCAACGGCGACCCGCACCCCGGGAACTACCTGTTCCGGCCCGGCGGCCACATCACGTTCCTCGACTTCGGGCTGTGCAAGCGCTTCAGCGACGACGAGGTGCACACGTTCGAGCGCATGATCCGGGCGTTCGTGCTCGAGCGTGACGTGCTCGCGTTCCAGCAGGTCGTCACCGAGATCGGGATCCTGCCGCCGGGACTCGACGCGCCACCCGACGTGCTCGCCGAGTACTTCGG
>CAJBIS010000461.1 GCA_903953195.1 uncultured Actinomycetes bacterium | reverse complement strand
GCGTGTCGAGCAGGTCGGCCGGGCCCAGGACCGCCTGGTGGCGTACCAGGACCGGTTCGTCGAGGAGCTGCGCTCCGAGTACGCCGAGCTGGCCTCGGCGTCCGTCGGAGCCCGGGCCATGCTCGACGTGCTCGCCGACCGGGGTGACGAAGGCGGTGCGGGTGCGGCATTGCGTCGTGAGCTCGACCACGCCGCGGACCGGGCGATCGAGTCGTTCCGTGGCGATCTGCTCGACGTCAACCAGGCCATCGCGGACCTGCGGAGCTCGAACCGACTCACGCAGGCGATGGTGGAGCGCGCCGTGTCCGGCGTCGGCGCTCGGGGCGACACGGACGGCGGGGCCACGCCCGACGTCGGCGTCCGTCGCGTGGCGTCCGAGGCGTCGACACCCGATCCGGCCTTCCGTCATCCGGTCCCCAGCTTCGACACGCTCTACCGAAGCTTCGAGGACCGTCATCGCGGATCCATCACGGAGATCCACGACCGCCAGCGTGACGACTACCTGAAGCTGCTCCGCTCGCTGCCGCACGACGAGCTCCCGGTCGTCGACCTGGGCTGCGGCCGCGGCGAGCTGGTCGACCTGCTGCGTCACGAGGGCGTGGACGCGCTCGGCGTCGACGAGAACGTCGGGCAGGTCATGGACGGGGACGCGTCCCGGTTCGTCCACGACGACCTGTTCGCGTGGCTCGATGCACGCGACGACGAGTCCGTGCGCGCTGTCACCAGCCTCCACGTGGTGGAGCACCTGCCGATCGACCTGCAGGTGCGACTGGTCTTCGAGGCGCGGCGCGTGCTGGCCCCGGGTGGGGTGCTCGTGCTCGAGACCCCGAACGTGCAGAGCCTTGCCGTGGGCGCGTCGAACTTCTGGGTCGACCCGACCCACGTGCGTCCCGTGCACCCGCTGTTCCTCACGTACCTCTTCGAGGAGGCGGGCTTCACCGAGGTGGCGGCGACGCCGCTCCACCCGGTGGCCGCGGAGTTCCGGGGCCCGGCCGAGCTGTCGTCGTTGCTCGACGACCTGAACAGCCTCGTGCTCGGACCGGGTGATGTCGCCGTGATGGGACGTCGTTGACCGACGCCTCGGCGCAGCACATCCCGGCACCGGCTTCCGCCACGCGGCCCGCCGATGCGACGCTCCGAGACGTGGGCCGATCTCGAACCGCTGCGGCGATCGAGGCGACGGTCGTCGCAGTCGCCGTGTTCGTCGCCGCTGTGGGCGTCGTCGGGCTGGCGATCGCGCTGCTCGGCCGGTTCTCGTCGTCGGCTGCGCTCGCGCTCGGCGCGGTGTCGGGTGCGGGGCTCGTCGTCGGGCTGGTCCGCAGCGGCGTGCTCGGGTCGCAGGACACCGAGTCGCCTCGCGCTGCGGGAGCGGCCGCGGTGATCGCCGTCGTCCTGGTGGTCGTGTGGACCGGCTGGGCGGCGTGGTCGCCGTCGGAGCATGTCGTCGCCGACCGGGACCCGGCGTCGTACCTGACCACTGCGGTCTGGCTCGCCGACGGCAATGCACTCGACCCCGACGTCGCCACGGGCGGGTTCGAGTCGCTGCGACCGGACGAGGTGACCTTCTCGTCGTCGGCCACGTTCCCCACCGGAGCGCGCACCGTCGAGTTCCAGTTCAACCACCTGACCAGCGTGGTGCTCGCCGTGGCCGACGGGATCGGTGGGGTGGGGCTGATGCTGCGCCTGCCCGCCCTCGTCGCAGGGCTGGGGCTCCTGGTGCTCTACTTCGT